>JALOQW010000063.1 GCA_025459275.1 Pirellula sp. | reverse complement strand
TCGCTGCCAAACGTGCATGATCTGCCAGTCCAAGTCGGCGGACTTCGCAAATACCTCATCGATCAGACTGGACGCATCGTCCCCTTCGAGCTTTCCCAAGACCCACCCACGAGAACGAATCAGTGGTGCTTCGGGGAGCGTTTTGGACCAGACCGGGAGCGACATGGCTCCCTTGAACGTCAGCAGCCCTTTGCTCGAATACGCGATCCGAAACGGGGCTTCCGGTTCACTCCATTGCTGTTTGATGAAGTTTTCTGCACCGTGCTGGCAGGAAATATAAAGAAACGGAGTCGAAATCGGAGTGCTCATGGGATCCACCACAGTAATCGAGACCGCCCCAATTACCAATCGCAAAGTCACGTCTCCCCATCGCAAAGTCCCAGCAAACTCCATGAATTCGACGGCCCAGGTGCGTTTGCAGTGGACGATTTGGGGGCTGCTGGTTTATAACAGGGGCGATTGGATGCTCAATACTTATTTGTGAAGGCTGAGTCGGCCGCGGAGTTTATGGGGAAAAACGAAGAAGCATTTGAAGTCGAAGGGACTGTCACTCAGGCGTTGGCCAATACCCGTTTTCGGGTGCAGTTGGAGACCGGAAGCGAAGTTTTGGCTCACGTTGCTGGTCGCATGAGAAAGAACTTCATCCGTATCGTTCCAGGAGACAAGGTCCGAGTGGAGCTGTCCCCTTACGATCTGACCAAGGGCCGCATCGTTTTTCGAGAACGATAAGTCGAGAACCACAATCAGCACTTCGATGTCCGCTATTTGGCGTTGAAGTCTTCTCCGGCTCTTCTCGCTGGGTGCGATGCTGTTAAACAAGGCTGTCAAACAGTCAGGCTGCCGTTGGGGACTGAGATCGCCCGCTGTTCGCTGAATGGACTCTCCGTTATGATGCTTGCGTAACGAGTTTCCGCTTCCGATTTCGAAACTTGATGCCAAGGAACGGCGGCCAGCGGCGAACTGAGTATCGCATTGCATGTCTACGTATCACCCTCTGTACGGGAGTCCCGGTTTATGAGATTGCGTTGGTTGGCGATGGCGGGTTTATCCGCCGCGAGCCTTGTTTCAGCTTCTACGTTCGCTCCTTCCGTCGCGTGGGGGCAGGGCACCAAGACATTTGAAGCCCCCAGCTTGGAATCCAGTGGAGAAACGAGCAACGAAGTTGTGACCGTTGCCGTTGCTCCGTTAGATCGCTTGCTGCCGAACATCACTCACGTGATGCGTTTGGTGGGAGCCGGAGCACAAAGCGGTCTCGTGAATCAAGCCGTCAATGGCTACACCAATGGCGTCGATCGAAGCCGCCCTATCGGTGCCTTCGTAACGCTCGGAGAAGCGGGTGTTCCCGTTACCGTAGCCTCGCTTCCGATTTCGGACTTGGAAGGTTTTTTGGGTGGTCTTGAGCTGTTCGGTGAAGCAGAGGACTTGGGCGATGGCTTGTACAGCATGAGCATCGGCCCCAACACCATCTTCGCTCAAGAAAAAGGAGATTGGCTCTACGTCTCCAGTTCCGAAGAAGCCCTTGAGAGCTTGCCATCGGAAGGCGTTTCTACCTTGGACCGCATGGTGGCCAAGAATGATCTCTGGGTTGAGGTCAACGTTCAAAACATCCCTGATGACTTGGTCGACTTGCTCTCGAGCCAGATGCGTGCTGGATTCGAACAAGCCATGGAAGCCCAAGCGGGCGACATGTCGGACGAAGAACTCGAAGCTAGCCGCGCACAAGGCGAGCAGCTGATGAAGAACCTGGAAGATGCAATCGCTGGCACCGAGAAGTTTGTGATCGGTTTGGGCATTCGCCCCAAGGAAAAGACCGTCACGATCGACAGTGGCGCTAAGTTTGTTTCAGGATCCCGATTCGCTAAACAAATGGATTCGCTTAAGTCTGCGAAGGCTGCGATGTCAGGTGGCGTTTCGGACGAAAGCATGATGTCCCTGAAGAGCTACTCCATCGTTGCTCCCGAAGACGTTGCGCAAGTTGAATCGACGCTGGAGTCTTCTCTGAAGACTGCTTACAAGTCGATCGAGGACAGCGCTAAAGACGAAGCCTCCGCCGATCGCGCGAAGGCCTACTTGGATCGCCTGGTAGGCATTCTCGTGGACAGCATCAAGCAAGGTTCGATGGAATCCATCGCAAGCGTATCGACCAATCCATCCCTCAATATTTTTCTGGGGATCTCTGTTGCCGATGGTACACAGGTCGAAGCATTGGCGAAGGATCTGGCGGGCGAATTGAAGAATGAGAATGTGCCGGTGACGGTTGAGCTGAAGACGGGGACCTACAAAGGCGTAACCCTGCACAAAGTCGCGGTACCATTGCCAGAAGAAGCTGAAGATGCTGCTCGCAAGGTCTTCGGAGACGAAGTCAACATTTCGATCGGCACATCTCCCAAGGCTATCTATCTGTCGGTTGGAAAGACAGCCGAAGCTTCCCTCAAGTCCGCCTTGGACGGTGTCGCAGCCAAGCCATCGGCTGCTGCCGATCCCATTCGGATGCGTCTGGATATGTCGCAACTGCTGAACTTTATTCAGAGCATCGAATCGAATCCAGTTGTTGACGGAATGCTCTCTGCTCTCAGTGCTGGCGATGATCAGATCATGATTGACAGCCAACTGATCGATCGCGGCTCGGTCACACGACTCACCATCCAGGAAGGTGTCCTGAAAGCAATCTCAGGCGGTGTGACAGCAGGCATGGCCGCCCAAGGTGGCGGATTCTAGCCCGCCACAAGCGAACGAGTTTGTCAAGAAACCCTACAATCACGGCCCTCGGGCCGTGATTTTTTTTGTGGAGATACGACTCGTTACCCGATTCGATTTGCCAATCGATGCTCTTCGGTTCACAATGCGACCAATGGAAGATTTCGCGAACTCTAGGATCTCATAGTGAAATTGATCATCGCTATTGTTCAACCCAATCGTTTGGAAGCGATCAAGGAAGCCCTCACCGAGGTCGAAGTTTTTCGTTTGACGGTGGTGGACTGCCTGGGATTTGGCCGCCAAAAGGGACAAAAGAGCTCGTTGCGATCCCAGGATGCGTCCGTTCATCTCCTGCGAAAAATCCAAATGCAAATTGCTGTGAACGATGACTTTGTTGAGCCCACGGTCCAGGCCATCCTCAAGGGGGCCAAGTCCACCGATTCCGGCCAAATCGGAGACGGAAAGATTTTTGTTTTGCCCATGGAGGATTGCATCCGCATCCGAACGGGCGAACGAGGGCCGGAGGCGATCTGATGTCAGCCACGCTTGAGTCTTCGGTCCCCATGAGCCGCGATCGCCACGACGGGTCGAGCGAGCCCTCTCAGCATGCCCTGATCGAACTCCGCGACGTTGCCAAAGTCTACAAGCTCGAAGAAGTCGAGGTTCGAGCCTTGGATGGTGTGGATCTGACCATGCACCGCGGGGATTACTCAGCCCTCATCGGCCCGAGCGGTTCTGGTAAATCGACCTTGATGAACACGCTTGGCTGCCTCGACCGACCAACACGCGGCAGTTACCGACTCGATGGCATCGAAGTCGTCAACATGTCGGCGGATCAGCGAGCCAAGATTCGTAACGCACAGATAGGCTTCGTCTTCCAAAACTTCAACTTGCTGGCTCGCACGTCAGCATTGGAAAACGTCGAGCTTCCGATGCTCTATGGCAAACGGATGAGCGCTCATGCCCGTTACGACCGAGCAAAAGAGCTGCTGACATTGGTCGGGCTCGGAGATCGACTCGACCACCATCCAGGACAACTTTCAGGTGGACAGCAGCAGCGGGTTGCCATCGCTCGAGCTTTGGCGACCGATCCATCGATTTTGATGGGAGATGAACCGACGGGGAACCTTGACTCCCGTACCAGCCGTGAAGTCATTGAGATGTTTCGGCAACTCAACGAAGTCAAGGGCCTCACTGTGATCTTGGTCACGCACGATCTGTCCGTCGCCAAAAATGCTCGACGCAATATCGTGCTCCGCGATGGCAAGATTATCGCGGACACGCGAGACCACGAAGCGGCGGCCGAAGCCTTGCGATCTTCGTCCGATTAATTGACCTGCCTCCAATCCTCGCCCTTTCCCCCCCTGACTGATCCTCGAAGCCACACCTACCCAAGAAGTCGACCCACCATGCAGAGGCATACTCATTGGAATCCGTGCACACCGCGAAGTCCGCATGCACGACCGATTGCACGACTACTTGTTCTCAGTGGCTTACTGTCGTTCGTAGCAATGCGAGCGAACGCCGAAGAAGGGGATGATGCATCGGAGGACAAGAAAGCCTTGCCGGGACACTCGTTTCATGCAGATGCCTTCAACGAAGGACCACGTCAAGCTGCCTATCTGATGCCGGGCATGGGGAATGTGCACTGGCAAACGACCACTCCCAGTCCCATGGCACAGCGTTTCTTCGACCAAGGTTTATCGCAACTGCATGGCTTCTGGTATTTCGAAGCCGAACGATCGTTTCGCCAGGCTGCCGCCATCGACCCAGATTGCGCCATTCATTATTGGGGAATGGCCCGCGCGAATATCGAGAATCCTGAACGCTCTGAAGGGTTTATTCAACAAGCGATGCGACGCATCGAGACCGCCAGCAAACTCGAACGCCGATTGATCGAAGCCTGGAATGCTCGAGTGCAGAATTGGCCCAACAATCCCGAAGACAGTAAGTCAACCGACAACAACCCGGCAGACAACAACGCAACGGCGCCCGCCTCGAAAGCCAGCAAGAAACGCCGTTCCTCGGACGCCAGTGACGAGGTGCGCAATCAACGCAAGGAACGCTTGAAGCAGTACGCGAAAACGCTTGAGGAAATCGCGTTGGATTATCGAGATGATATCGAAGTCAAGGCCATGTTGGTGTTGCAGTATTGGCAGAACCAGGGAGAGGGCATCGAGATCCAGAGCCATGCGGCCATCGATGCCTTGTTGGCAGAGATTTTTCGCATGAATCCTCGTCATCCAGCACATCACTTCCGGATCCACTTATGGGACTATCGCAAAGAGGAGTTGGCCTTAACAGCGGCTGCTCAGTGCGGTCCGAGTGCACCAGGCATTGCTCACATGTGGCACATGCCAGGACATACATACTCGAGATTGAATCGCTACGCCGATGCCGCCTGGCAGCAAGAAGCCTCGGCCCGAGTCGATCACGCGCACATGATCCGCGATGTCGTGATGCCCGACCAAATCCATAATTATGCCCACAATAATGAATGGCTGATCCGCAATTGGATTTATCTCGGCAAGGTCGCTCAAGCTGTCTCGTTGGCCAAGAACATGATCGAACTGCCTAGACACCCGAACTACAACATGGTGGACGGCTCAGGGAGTGCTTCGTATGGAAGGCAAAGACTCTTCGGAGTGTTGACAACCTATCAGCGATGGCAAGAACTGGCGGATGCGTGCGAGTCGGCATACCTTCGGGACCAAGACGACCCAGTAACCCAAGATACCAACAATGCATGGCGAGCCAGCGCCTTCTCGCAGCTCGGACAAATCGACGTTGCAAAGTCGATGCGTCAGGAGTTTGCGGACCTGCGGGCGAGCCTTCGGAAATCGATGGTTGACTTGGATGCAGAAAGCACCGAGCTTGGCGTCTTGCCACCGAAATTGGAAGAACCGTATGCACCACCTTCGGACTTGTTCGGCTCTGAAGACGATCCTTCGCTACCGCGTCGAGTAAAAAAAGAATTCGACGAAGATGCATGGAAGGATAAACCAGCAGAGAAGCGCGAGCGAGCGAAGAAGCATCATGAACTCCAATACCGTTATTATCGCCTCGGAATTGGACTGGCCGCTATCGACGCTTATCTCGCTGCAAGCCAAGGGGATTATCGGGCCGCCGTCCGCCGATCCCACGAGGCCCGTGGCATGGTCGATTCGATGCAACGCATGGAATGGGGCGTATTGGCGGGTGAGTATTCCGTCGCCTTGAAAAAAATCCGAGAACATTTCAAAGCATCTCCCGGCCAGATCTTGCCTGCAGCCTTGGCTGCGTGGTCCGCCCATCAGGCCATCCAGGGCCAACCTCAGTCGAACGAATTGAAGGAGTGGGAAGAACTACGGAAAGAAGCAATCGAAAAATGTTCTGCATTGGCGGATGGAGCCGATCGGGACGTGGATTGGGTTAACCGTGTCCAACCCATTGCGGCCGAAGTCATGCCCGATGTTAGGTGGGCTTCTCCACCGTCCCCCCCGAAGGACCTAGGGGACCGCCCACCGTTGGATGCATTAGGCCCCGTGCGATGGCATCCACCGTTGGCACCGATGTGGTCGGTAACATTGCCCAATGGCGAGGAACGTTCGTCGAAACAACTCGCAGGCAAACCCTACGTGTTGATCTTGTACCTGGGATTCGGATGCCTCCACTGTGCAGAGCAACTCGGCAAATTCTCACCGGAGATGGATCGATTTCGGGAAGCAGGTATCAACGTGATTGGCATTAGCACGGAGACACCTTCGTCGCTTGCGGAAGGATTGCAACGCTACGAAAAGGAGATGCGAATACCGCTGGCGTCCAACTCCAATCTGGATGTCTTCAAGGCACTCCGATGTTTCGATGACTTCGAAGGCCAACCATTGCACGGAACGATCTTTGTCGACGGGTCAGGACATATTCGTTGGCAAGACATCGGCTACGAGCCCTTCATGGATGTCGATTTCGTTTTGAACGAAGCTCAGCGATTGCTTCAGATCTCCGAACCCTCGGAGAAATCTCCGAGCCGAGTGGAAGCCGCACAAGCCGCCCGCTAATCCACGGCGTCAGGCGGTCACCAATTCGGGAACGAGATGTTGGTAGGAGTTCCAGAAGTCGAGCCTCCACCTGCCCTGGTTCCATGACAATCGACTGATCGAGGTGTTGATGACGTCCCCCAGATGCTCCTCGAGATCGTTCCGATCAAGCAGCGCTTCGAGGATCCGCAATTTGAAATCCGCGTGAATGATCAGTGCCCAGCGTTCCCCCGAACGATGCGTTTGCGAGGAAAGCCATGCGGCGACACGCCGCGCTCGTTCTCTAGCCTGATCGATCTCTTCGTATTCGGAAAGAGTGTTCCAACCTGTCTCAGGGATCAGCGGATCGATGGTCCAATTCGGGCACAACGCTTGAAGTTGGGAGCGTCCCATGCCGGGCATCGGATGTCGGTCTCCGACGGCATGCCCCCGATAGCAGCCTCCTTGCTCAAACAGTTCGCGATGGATCGTCGGTTGGAGCCTCAGTAAGTTGGCCGCGGCACGCGTGGTCTGGATCGAACGCAGAAATGGACTGGTAAACAAATGGGTCGGTTGCAGCGCCGACAACGCGGTGGCCAGCCTTTGAGACTGCGTTTCCCCAAGAGGTGTGATGGGGGGATCGGGAATTCGTTGGTCTTCTGCCTTCGCGTTGTTGGCGGACTGGGCATGGCGTACAAGAAACAGGCATGGACTCATTGAGGTTCCTTGATTCCGTTATAATGGCGTCCGGTTCGGGACACGAAATGCGGCTTGAGATTCAGGATTAATCGGCAGGTAGGCTATGGCTCACACAATGGTGATTTTCGGCGCTTCAGGGGATCTGACAAGCCGCAAACTGATTCCGGCACTCTATCGTCAGTTCCAACGCGATCGACTACCCAAACCCTCCCGCATTGTAGGCGTATCGAGAAGTGTCTTTACTTCGGAGGAATGGCGACAGCAATTGGCTGAGAGCACGGCCAAGTTCGTGAAAGGGGACTTTGATGCGGAAGTCTGGAACGCCTTTGCCCAAAACATTTACTACCTGCCGGGGGACATCGGCAACGAAGCCGACTTCCACAAACTAGCTGCCTTTCTTCAAGAGATCGAAGAGGGGAAGGCAACCGATCGAGTCTACTACCTCTCGACGATGCCTCAACTGTACGCGGCTGCCATTGAACAAATGGGGAAGGCGGGTCTCAATATCGACGACTTCGGACACCGCCGTGTTGTGATCGAAAAACCGTTCGGTACCGATTTAGCGACAGCGCGTTCGCTGAATGAGTCGATTCACAAGACTTTTCGCGAAGATCAGATCTACCGCATCGATCACTATCTCGGGAAAGAAACGGTTCAGAACATTCTCGTGCTTCGGTTTGGCAACACGATCTTTGAACCTCTGTGGAATCGGAACTACATCGAGCATGTTCAAATCACGGTTGCCGAGGAAGTCAAAGTCGGTCGTCGCGGCGATTATTACGACAAGGCAGGGGTTCTCCGGGACATGTTCCAGAACCACATTTTCCAATTGATGATGGTAACTGCGATGGAAGCTCCGGTGCGATACACCGGAGAATTTGTGCGCGACGAGAAAGTGAAAGTGTTGCAGGCCGTTCGTCCGTACCGTGGGAGCGACTTCGCGGAGTTTGGTGTTCGTGGTCAGTACCATGGATACACCAAAGAAGAAGGAGTTCCTGCCGACAGCCAGACCGAGACCTTCGCAGCCCTCAAGCTCTACATCGACAATTGGCGTTGGCGAGGTGTCCCTTTCTACCTGCGAAGCGGTAAAGCGATGAGCTGCCGCTCTTCGCAAATCGTGATCCAGTTCCGAGAGCCACCGCACATGTTGTTCGGCGAGCAAAAATCCTATCGCCCTGAGGCAAACCGCTTGGTGATCCAAATCCAACCCGCCGAAGGGGTCCAGATTTATTTTCAATCGAAAGTCCCCGACTCGGACATGCGGTTGCGGCTCAGCGAACTCGACTTCCGTTTCGATAGCAGTGGCAAGGAGCCGCCGGATGCGTATCAGCGTCTGCTCCTCGATGCCATGCTCGGAGATCCGGGTTTGTTTGCACGCAGCGACGAAGTCGAACAGTCGTGGAGGATCATCGACCCGATCATTACAGCGTGGAAGAGTCCTGCCGCACCGGCCCTCAATATCTATGAACCCGGCCTTTGGGGACCCACTCAATGCTCGGAATGGATGCAAGGCCAAGGCCGAACCTGGTTCGATATCTGCCCGATTTTGCCTTAGCAGCCTGCGATTGAAATCAATGACAAGCTAGAAGCATGTCCCACTCCAACACACTCGGAATTGTGGTAGACAAAGGGTCGAAGGTTTGGACTGTTCTGGCTCGCAAGATGGCGCCACAGGCGCTGCGCATGAACTGGAACACGCTGCTCCGGAACGGGGTGTTTGAAAGTGGCATAGGCATCCTGCCTGTGGGCAAGAACGCATCGAGCGAAACACAGGCAAGATGCCTATGCCACGATGTGGTTGATTGCGTTGACTACAGGATCGTCCGTCCCAGTTGGTGCGGTACTTGGAAACGAATCACGACGGCGGAGCGTCGCGCCACAGTGGGCGGCCAGCCGGACAACCACTTTCGGACAGGGCAATCATCGCGGAATGCTGGCTAGTCGTTAGTTGCGAGCCATCATTCGATTCCGAGGTGCACACCTACTCGATACGGATTCATTTTGATGGCGTAGTCGAACGCTTCGTTCACTTGATCGAGCGTGAAGGGGGCATGGACCAGATCCCGGAAAGAGTAAAGTGTATGGTGGCTCTCGATGAATTCGACCGCTTTACAGAAGTCTTCGGTGTTGTAGTTGTGAAGGCCACGGATCGATAGCAGATTCCGAAGAACCTTTTCCGCATCGACCGCAACCGGTCGAGTGGGATGGATAGCACCGATCCAGACAGCAGTCCCCCCGATACCAAGCGTCTCCAGTGTTTTTTCCATTGACCATGGGACGCCACTCATCTCCAGCACAACGTCCGTTCCATGCATCGGGCTCAGGTCAAAGGATGGAAGCAACTCATCCTTCGTCGGTATGGTCAATGTCGATTCCGCACCAAACTCCTTGGCGATCGCTAGTCGATCGGACTGAACATCGATGGCGGATACGTGCGATGCCCCGAATTGTCGCGCCATCGCGCATGCCAACACTCCGAGCATGCCTGCCCCCGACACGAGTACTCTGCGTCCACGGATCTCACCGGCGATTCGAAGGGCTCCTGTGACGGTGGCTACCGCACAGTTCATGATCGCCGCGACTTGCACTGGGACACGCTCGTCGATCTTTAGAATCGGAGTATGGGCTCGGAGGATGGTGTATTCGCTGAGGCCTCCGTGTAACGTGTTTCCCTCCGAGATCCGCTCGTGACCGTACTTGAATCGGTCCGGGGCTTTTTGAGGCATCCCGCGATGTGCCATGTCGCTGGTAGGGTCGCTGGCAAAAATCGCCCAAGTCACTCGATCGCCCACTCGAAGCTCTGTCCCCCGAAGATCGAATCGCGGCGTGTCGGGACCGAAAGCCGCAATGCGGCCGACAATTTCATGACCAAGGATCGTCGGAGTCGGCTCGATCCGCTTCCCGCAATAGGTAGTCAAGTCGCTCCGGCACAGAGTGGTCAATTCATTGCGAATCAAAAATTGCCTAGACTGCAGTGGTGGTATCGGGATGTCGACCAGTTCCAGCGGGCGATTCACACCCAGGAACACTGCCGTTTTCGCGACCGCCATTTGGATCGATTGCTCCTTAGGATCCGCCCGCTTGCAGTGGGGGAGATGCCATCTCTTCGTTCAGTAGTTGTTGAATGCGTTCTTCGATGCGTTCAATCGATTCGCAGTGTTCGATACCCTCCGGTTCATTGCTGAAGGAGTATCGAAGCACACCGTTTCGGTCGTAGAGCCTGTAGAAGGGAATGTCACCACGCAGGTCGAAGGCTTCGACGAAAGCCGAGCCCGCACCATACTCGGTGAGCAAGCTTGAAACTCCGTGCGCCTTTGAACGCTTCAGGAACTCCAACACCTTGGCGCGATCGGAGGGTTCATTCATGCTCACGGCGATAACGCGAAGCCCTTGCTCGCGATAACGGTTACCCAATTCCACCGTGTGCGGAAACTGCTGAATGCACGGGGCACACCATGTTGCCCAGAAGTCGACGAGTACGACTTGACCACGACTCTCCTGCAACACCGAATCGTATGTTGATTTGTTCCCCAACTGGAGCTCTGGCAACGCGTCATCATTCGCTGCCACGTTCGGCGTGGGGGTTGAATCAGTATCCTGATGACCGTCGCGCGGATTGCAACCGAGGGCAGCCATCGCCAAGAAGACGATGGAGCAAAGTCCCCATCGCCTTCGGAGAACGCGTGTAGCACTCATGCGAGCCTCTCGCTGTGAGTTGCAAATCAACGACTTACTTCTTCTTTGGCTTGATGCCGCAACCGAACGCTTTGGTCGTCGTTACGTCTGGTTGTTTACCAGCAAGCAAAGCGTTGACGGCGTTTTCTACATACGGAGTGGTTGGTTCGCTCTGCTTGTCATCGAAGGATCCTTGGTAAGCGATGAGGCCTTTGGAATCGATGACGAACAGGTGAGGCGTCACGCGAGCTCCGAAGGCTCTCGCTGAATCGCCGGACTCATCGTACGCGTAAGCGTAGTTCAGTTTTTCCTTCTTGGCTCGCTCCTTCATGGCATCCAGGTTCTCGGACGCGTTGACGTTGATCGCGATGAACTGCACGCCTCGGTCGGCATACTTCTTCTGGAAGCTGGCAAAGCGTTCCTCGTAAGCTTGAGCGACCGGGCACTGATTGCACGTGAACGCAATGACCGTGGCCTTTGCATTTTGCGTGTTGTTCAGCGTGTACTCGCGTCCGTCGATGCCTTGGGCTTTGAATTCGGGAGCCTTCGCACCAATCTCGAGCTCTTCAGCCCGCGTGACGGAAGCATGTTGAAACACAAGCATGGTTGCTGCGATCAACAACGGGGATCCAATGGTTCGATACATCAGCACTACCCTTTCGAAACGAAACGGAAACGATGTCGTTGAGCATTCCCACCGATAGGAACGTCGACCCCGATAGTTTAGCAAAAAATGCTTTCGAGAGCAGGTAGTTGGAGTGTCGCTAGATCAACTACTTGGGAAACCAGCCAGCAAGAGCAAGGCGTTCGACAACGCTTGCACGGGCTAATGGGCTAGCAATGTAGTTCTTGCAAAAGAGCTGGATCTTGCTCGGAAATGTGAAGAGCTTTTTGCTAAGCAAGATTTTGGCCGCATGAATGTCATCACTCATGGTTTTGTCGTGACGGTCGATCAACTGCTTCATCCGTCCATGATAATGCAGGCATCGAAACGGGACTTCCAATCCACTGCCTCTCACTTTGGCGTAGGGGAGGCCATCACGAAAGGTGATCTTCTTCCATGGTTTCAGTACACCAGGAAAGAAGCTACATGGTTCATAGACATCTGGAGCATCCAGGCATGCGTCGAATCCCACACCTTGAGCGACAGTGTCTTCAAGGAATCCGACAGGAAAAGTGCCGAGCGCTCCCCACGACGCCAACAAGGACATATCAGATATCCATGACGAGTCATATTTCTTGCGATTGATGGCAGCGATTCGTTCGAGCGCATCCTGGTTCCGGTAGAGCTCCAAAACATACTCGCAGAAGGATTCGATTCCTTCGATGCCACGAATGAAGTTGCAATGGGGAACGACGCGAACCGCGTCCCATCGACCAAACGTCATTGCATAGGATCGAAATCGGAGCGACTCTTCGGGCACATTGCAGAAGAGGAGCACATCGGAATCGATGGCCAAGCAGCCCCGCAGTTTCTCTCGTCGCATGAAATTGCGGATCACAAACCACCGTTCTAAACAACCACGCTCGAAGAGATATCCTTGAGAGCGACTTCGACACTTGTAGATTCGACGAAATTCGTCGAGGTCTTCTTGAAGTTCCGGTTGATCGATGTCATGGTGCTCGCCGATCCCAATCGAGGCGCTCGCTTCATCCCCCAGCAACACCACACGTCCATCTGGGTTGGATGCGCAGGCTCGTCGCAGGCATGCCGGAAGGTAGGATCGATACCCTCGATGGGTGATGATTACAGTGCGAGTGGCGTCGGCGGGCAACAGAGTCATCGGAGTCGCACATCCCAGAAAAGCTTGTTCAGGACCATTCTGGGCGCAGAGACTAGCCGATTCTCTTCAGCCAACGCCATAGGGAAATCGAATGAATTTTGGCCTGTGATGCCACCCTAACATAGCAGAACATGGCTTTGCTCCATGGGGATCGGCTCGAGACACCTACTCAAGATGGGATCCGACCCTCATAATCAACCGAAAATCCCTCAAAAACAAAGGCGGTATCGATGACGGCTTTGGCTCGTATTCACACCAGCAGCGGCGTAGAAGTCGCACGCGTTACGTCAACTCACGTGGAAGTTTTGGATTTGGCTCGTGCTGGTTTGCACTCCCTGAGTGAGCTGCTTTCCCATCCAGAGCTCCCAGCGATGGCTGCGTCGCTCCCCACCAAGGGACATCCGATCGCGCAACCAGACGTCCGCTGGCTTTCTCCCATCGACAACCAGGAAGTCTGGGCTGCTGGCGTCACCTACAAGCGTTCCCAGACGGCTCGTATGGAAGAGAGCGAAGCGGCCGCCAGCTGCTACGACCGTGTTTACACCGCCCCTCGCCCCGAACTCTTTTTCAAGGCGACTCCGAATCGTTGCAGCGGTCATCATGGTTCCCTCAGGATTCGCCGGGATGCAACTTGGAACGTCCCAGAACCCGAACTCGCCCTCGTGATTTCATCCACGGGACATATCGTGGGATACACGATTGGCAACGACATGAGCAGTCGCGATATCGAAGGAGACAACCCGCTCTACCTGCCTCAAGCCAAAGTGTACAACCAATGCTGCGGCCTTGGTCCTTGGATCACCCTTGCCAGCGATATGCCTCCGCGCAAGTCGATCGAAATCTCGCTCACCATCGCTCGCGACGGGGCACAGGCATTCGAGGGAAAGACGTCCATCTCTCAAATGGCTCGTGAATTGGAAGATCTTGTCCAGTGGCTGTTGCGGGACAATTCCATGCCAAACGGAGCCTTCCTGTTGACAGGAACCGGAATCGTTCCCGACAGCAGCTTTACGCTCCATCCCGGTGACCGAGTGGACATCACTATATCCGGCATCGGAACACTTACTAACACGATCGTACAAGGATAACCCTTCCATGGCTTTGAAAGACCCAGCCCCTCGTTCACTGCTGCTCGATGGCGAATGGACCACCTCCAGCTTCGGTGCAACGTTTTGTTCAAAAAACCCGAATACGGGAGAAGCCGTGG
>JALOQW010000395.1 GCA_025459275.1 Pirellula sp. | reverse complement strand
AATCGTTCTTCTTCGGTCAGTTCTGGGTACATGCGGGATCCTCGATGGCTCTTTACTCGCCATATCTACTGACGGATTCCATCGCTTTGGCTTTGGCCATGGCTTCTCGGACCTCACGTGCGCGTTTCTCTGCGGCCGCTGTCTCCTTGAGAATTCGCTCTCGTTCCGCGCTGTTGAGGCTCATCAGTCGATCCATTGCTTGCGCGATCGATTCCCCTTGGGGGCGCAGTTCCAGTCCATTCAAGCAGATCCGGACCAGTTCCTCACGGCGATCGGGGTCGCCGATCAGATGCGTTGCCTTGACCAGCCGCGCGATCTCTCGGAGCGATTCGCCTCGAAGCACATTCCATATCCCCCGAGCAAACTCTTTCTTGCCTGCAAACCAAGGATCATAGAACAACCATATCGCGAGGCAGAGGATGCCTAACTGGCGAGGGTTCTTTGGACCTTGGTCACCGTGCATCCATTCGTCTAGGAATGGAATGACGACCGGAATCGGATTCGCCTCCTCGTAACGGCGAAAGAAATCATCCATCAGAGCGACCACGCAACGCGATGCATCGGCTTGATCGCATACGGTAAGGAAGTCCTCTGGACATTCCGATAGGCGATGCGTCATGGCTGCCAGCAAAGGGCCTTCGCGTTTCATGATCGGACCCTTTTCCCTTCGGATCGAGTGTGATACTGCGTGCGGCTGAAATCCCGAGCGAACTGGACCAGATCCTCCATGGAGTTCACGAGACACACATGCCAGCCATCGGACTTCATGCGAGCGATTTTCTCGCTGCTGGGATCTCCCGCCTTGTGCGAGAAGCCAGGCAATTGCAGGACATAGGTGCCGCCACCTCGGCAGCGCTGAACCGCATCCTTGGCGACATCCCAACCGAGGCGACCATTCGCTTCTTGGTCCAGGATCGTGAACATGTCGTGGTCACTGACAATCAAGATATGAACGGGGCGAGCAAGTCGGGCTTCGTCGTTGAAGGTTTCTGCCAATCGATGGATCCCAAAGGCATATCCTGTCCCCAGGTACGAGACCATGGTATGAAGCACATCGTGAGTCTTGCGACCAAAACCCTCCGTAGAAATCGACTTGCCTGGCTCTCCCGACAAGACGACTTTCACGTTGGCCCCAGCTCGCAAAGCGGAAAGAGAGATGATCGCCCCTGCAAGAACAGGGTATGACAAGGTGCGTGCCGGATCTCGCATCGATCCACTGCAGTCGACACCAAGATAGAGATCCAACGGGACCTTCTCCGCTTCATGCCCTGGACTGATGCCTGTCAATCGTTCACGGGTCGTAACGCCAGGGATCACGATCGGGCTTATCATGAGAGAACTGTGCCAATCGATCCGATCCAGCTCACTACCAGGCTCCCAAACGTCGAGCCCCTCGGGAAGCGGATCGGTGGATTCGGGTGCGACACGAACGGGAAACGGAATCAGATAAGGGATCGCCCGTTCACGATAGTACTGCATCGCGATCTCCCGATCGCCGAGTTGAACACCAGCAGCCTTCAGAAGCTCCGCGTACTCTATTGGATCACGGAAGCTCTTGATCGTTTTCCTTCCGGAATCGGAGCTGTTCACACGTCCCGGTCCATTCCCAGACACCCCTCCGAGATCGATCGGATCCAAGCCTGTCAGCTCCGGGTCCTCGACAGGATGGATGTTCCCAAGCAACTCATCTTCTTCGATTTCCGCCAGTCCGTCGGGAAATCCATCTGCACCCGATTGGATCGTATCGCACCAGATGCGCTTTCGCTGACACTGGGTTTCGCTCTCTTCGACCACGTATGGGAAGCAAAGACAGGCGAACCGACCGGCGCCTTGGAGCCAATCCTTGGCGTAGACTCGGATCAAACGCGCACCCAAAAGCGCGTCCTGGTTTACGCGAGGGGAAACCGCTTTTCCCGTTAACGCTTTGGCTTCCAGATTCCACAGCGCTTCATAGATGCGCATGTACAGAAGCCACAAATTCCCACCAGAAGCCTCCGGGAGCAACGTTTGATACACTTGATCCAGCCTCCGTCCGCACGAGCGCTGCAAACGATCATTGATCAACAAATCTGCATAGAGATTGCATACGTAGGGAGCAAACGACTCCACGCTAGGCAAACCTCGCCGGACACGTGCCAAGAGCCGGGCATGATCCGTCAAGTCACCGGGGCATAGGACATGATGGCCAATCTCATGAGCAAGGATCTCTGGACCAAAACTTGCGAGGCCTCGTTCATGGACTTGGCTAAGGCTGATCACGATGGAATGACCTTTGAGCCGAATCATCGCAAAGCTCTCGGACAATCCTTCTCGCTTTTCATCTCGCGCGTTGTAGCACCATGTAGGGGCGTGGAGCTGAACAAACGGACTCCAATCGGCCAGCGCCTCGGGCCATGCAGTCATCCAATCCGCTTGGATTTCTTTGAGCTGGGAAGCGAGTGTTGGTGTTACCATCATGCCGATTTCGCAAAGAGATAGACATGGAAGGAATTTGCGATCGTGACAGCCAGTGTCTGACCATCAAAACACTGACTCGTCGACCTCGAGAGATCGGGGCGAACCAAGTGCTCTTCTCCCCACTCAAGGGTTCCATCTTTTTTCAGGTGGGGAATGGATTTAATAGTCGTTGAGGTGGGGTCCGAATTCGCGATGGGCGCTTGATGCCAAGTGTGCCCAAATCGGTCGGCGTGCAACTGCCAGTGGCTCTGACCGTCCGTAATATGGATCGAGCCATCCGAGACATACGATGTCGGCGGGCGACGAAACGGACCGTCGAGTCCTCGAAAGTTGCCGCAGCGAGCGACCTCGCGAATACCTTTTTCCGGCTGCGGTGAGGTCCAGGGGTCACTGGCTAGTCTTGCTAGGAAGGCTTTCGTATCGGATTCGGAATAACTTGTAGGGAGGCCGAGAGGTTCGCGCAGAACACTTGCAGGCAGATCCGCAGCGATTTCGATAGCTCCGTTCCGGAGATGCGCCAGCCCGGAAGTCCAGGCAAGAAACTTGCCGCAGTTGAGCAGTTGCTGCGGCGTTTCGCAAAACACACCGACCTTCTGGAGCATCGCAAGCCACGTTTCCGCCTTGGCGTGCGATGACTGATCGAGATATAGGGCGGCATTGCACAAGCTACCGAGGATGACCTTCGGGCTGAGCGACAAAACTTGGGCGATGGCTGGCAAGGTGACTCGCCATAGCTTCACAAGTCGGTTGGAACCACCGGCTTCGGAAAAATGTCCCAGGGCCGACAGATCGAGTCCCACGTCGTAAAGGGCCAGGAGTGTCTCCTTGCTACGATCTGGTTCGGACTCATGGACTCTCTCAACGACCGGCGCAATAAAATGTTCTACATGTCGCAACCAAAATTGAGCATCGATCCGCGCGCCCATGGCTACGCGCTGACGATATCGCATATTGAGTTGTTCCCGCATCTCCGATAGCAATTGCTTGATGATGGGTGTCATGGCTCATTTTCTCCAGCTCAACCATCGCAGGTAATTGGTATAGCGCTGGTGGAGGTACTTGAGTTTCAAGACATCATCGAACATATACCCATAGAACTTGCGCGAGCCACTCCAAGACTTGAGCAAGCGTTCGATCTCGATCAATCTCTTGCGAACTTCGGATTCACTGACACCTTCGAGACCTTTCTCAAATACCTCACTCATCTTCAAGATCGGATCCTCTTTGTCGAGCTGCAGCCGATCGAATTCAGCGCATGCCATATCGAACATGGTTCGAATCCAAGTGACTTTGTCTGCCCGGAGCGAAGCATTGTTCGCTGTTTCAAAGAAGGGGCAATCGGGATCTTGGACCAGCTTGTCATGCAAGACAAACGGGAGAATCTGCCTGAGATCTTGCAATTCAACTTGATTGGCTCCGCGGAAAAAGGCGAGAGCCTTCACAAAGGAGAGGATGGTCATAATCGCTCGAACAGAGATGCCATTCTTGGTCTGAGCGCCGATGTCTTTGAGCTTGTCTCTGCCCGTCTCTTGACTTGACACTTGATACCAATCGATGGACGACAATTTGACGGTATCCTTGGTCTTGTATTCGAATTGGGTGGCTGCTGCATCGCAATATTCGAACTGGCTCGCGAAGAATTCAAGCCTTCGTAGCACATTGGCTGGGATCTCTAACCTGCGGATCTGCTGATGCAAGCGGTCCGTCTCTTCGGGAGTAAAGACAATTTCTGGTGGGACCATTTCTTCAGGGCGAATTCCTGATTCGACACGATCAAGCAGTTCACTGAGAAACCTGCAATTGAAATGAAGCGATTTGACGACAATATCGATTCGGTCTTGCAGGGCTTCAATGACTTGATACGTGCCCCCTCCGGCGTCGTCATTGGCGGTCAGATACCAGGCCGAATCAGGGCACTCGAAGGTTTGATCGTAGAGTTCGGCGTAATTGTCCGCCATCAAGGTGAGAAGTGCCGATTGAGTCCTGGTTGGAATTCGATTGTATTCATCGATGATCTTGACTCGCATGCTGAGCCATTTGCGCCAGGCGATACCGATCTGATCGACGCTTTGGGCGTTGATGAGGTCTGAGGGCAAGGGGCTGCCGAGCAGATCGGCGATGGTCATCTGCGGTTGTCCTTTTTGGATCGCTCGCCGCACGTCGCGAATGGAGTAGCCAGCGAGAACACCCATCAG
>JALOQW010000062.1 GCA_025459275.1 Pirellula sp. | reverse complement strand
TCCTTTCTCCTTACTGGAATAGGCGGTAGCGAGAATCTGCATGTTCTCGGCCGGTCCTCGAAGGCGATCATAGAGTTCGTCTTGAGTGTGCAACCACGCGCGCGGTAGTCCCTGAGTGATCGGGTGCTTTGGATCTCGGATCACTACTTGAAACTCGTGCTGGGAGCCGTGGCTGCCGCCGCCTCCAGGGCTGTCGTCTCGAACTTCCTTTTCGTTCTGATCCAGGTAGACATACGGTCCGGACTTCTCATTCCGGCCGCCCCAGCCTCCAAGACCAATCATTCGATTGAAGGCTTTCCAGTCTCCAAAGGAGTTGTCTGCGGCGTGTAGCACAACGAACCCACCGCCATTGAAGACGTACTTCTCAAACTCCGCTTTGGTGGCTTCCGGCCATTCTGCTGCTCCGTACCCGAGATTGGATATGACGACCTTGAAGTTGGAGAAGTTGGGTTTGAAATCCGGATCTGGTTTTGGTTCTTTCACGGACTCTCGTTGAACTCCGTCAGCAAGGGGGTATTTCTCAAGCCACTCCTCCCCTTGCCACATGTATTTGGTCCGCACAACCTGAACTCGAAATCGTTTGGTATCATCCAGGTACTTCTTGATCATCATCGTGGTCTTTGGCCAAATCCCGTGATTGTTTTGGCCATCGATGATCAAGACAGGGATTCGTTCGTCTTCCTGTGACCGAGCGATAGCGAATGGCCAGAGGCAGGCGAACATCGCAAGAACCATCCAGACGAGACGTACACATCGATAACGGGGCAGAGGGTGTTGCTTCATGGGGATTTCATCGCATTGAGGAGGAGGGGATCAACGAATGAGGGTGCTGCAGCGTCCGCCTCAGTATACACTAGTCGTGGAGCCGGGGCGGGTGGCGACCTGTACGGGGGCCGCGATCTCGTTCACAATGACAGCCTATGAGTGGAACACCGAAGAACGTGGACAACCCGACGCTTGCCGGAAGCGAATCGAAATATACGGTCGTTGCCCGGCGGTATCGCCCCAAAACTTTTGACGATTTAGTTGGCCAGGACACGGTCGCCCAAGCCCTTTTGCGGGCCATTGAAACGCATCGCGTTGGGCACGCCTACTTGTTTACTGGAGCTCGGGGAGTTGGCAAGACCAGCACCGCTCGCATTTTCGCAAAGGCGTTGAACGCGTCCGAGGATGGATCTGGTCGCTTTGACCCCCACTCGGAAATCGCGCTCGCCATTGACTCCGGCGAAGATATGGACGTGATCGAGATCGATGGAGCGAGCAATCGAGGCATTGACGAAATCCGACAACTTCGAGCCAACGCATCGATTCGTCCAAGCCGATCGCGTTTCAAGATCTACATCATCGATGAAGTGCACATGTTGACGACACAAGCCTTCAACGCGCTGCTCAAGACGCTGGAAGAGCCGCCCGGTCACGTCAAATTCATTTTCTGCACCACGGATCCGGAAAAGATTCCGATCACCGTTTTGTCGCGCTGCCAACGGTTTGATTTCCCTCCTGTCCACTCCGACCAAATTCTGCAGAGGCTCCAATTCATTTGTTCTAATGAAGGGACGGAAGCGGATGATGACGCACTTCGTCTGATCGCCCGCCGCGCGGCGGGCTCGATGAGGGATAGCCAGTCCTTACTCGAACAGCTGCTGAGTTTCGGCGGCCATCGCATCACCGTCGACGACGTTCACGCGATGCTAGGGACCGCAGACGAAACGCGGTTGGCATCCTTTGCTCAGTGCATGTTGGATCGCAACGCAGCTGGTGCACTCATGGAGTTGGATAAGGCAATCGGTGCCGGTGTTGACCCAGGGCAGCTGGCGGAGCAACTGCTGGGATATCTGCGCGATATGATGGCGCTATCCATCGGCGGACCAGTGGAACTGATGCGAACGGCCAATCCGAACAGCGCTGACTCCCTCCGAAAATCCGGACAAGCATGGGGTACCATGACGCTGCTGTCGACCTTGCAACTGCTCGACGAGACAATTGTTCGAATGAAGCACAGCGTCCAGTCTCGGATATTGCTTGAGGTTGCGCTAGTCCAGATTTGCAATCTGCAAGATCTGCAACTTCTGTCGGATGTGGTTCAGGGATTAGCGTCAGGGCACTCACCTCCGGTGCCAACGGTTTCTCGCACACCTTCCGCGACCGCGACGCCGACACCGAAGACCGCATCAGCAGCCAATCCATCTTCAGTGACGCCATCGGCGGTACCTTCTTCTTCTGCAGTATCTTCTTCGGCGGCAACTACTTCGTCGGCCTCGATGCCAGAGGATTCAAAAAAAAAAGATGAGGAACTAACGGCGGGGTTGTGCAGCAGGCAGGATGGATGGCGCTAGAAATCCAACCCGTCGCCGATGGACGGTGGCGTATCCACTTGGCCCGCGACGCCAAATTTGCAGTGGACTGGTTTCGCAAGCCGGAGAATGAAGGCCTTGTTCGGGAGGCGTTGCGAACTGCTACAGGCCACGATATCGCGGTGGAATGGTTGGTCACTGACCGTGCGTTGCCGCCCGGTGCCAAGCCTGCCGACACCGTCACCGATTCCGTACAACCTTCTCCGAATTCTGCGGCTCCTGTTGCTCAGAATCAACGGATACGTGAAGCGATGAATCATCCATTGATCAAGAGATTTATGGAGGTGTTCGATGGCCACGTCGTTCGCGTAGATGACCCATCGGCACAAGCGGTACCTGCACCCAAAATACTGCCGAATATCGCACCCAGTACAAGCGTGTTAGGGAGTCAAGGCTCCGACACCGACGACTCGATTGCACCATCGGATTAACAGACCATTCCGTTGTGATCCAAATTCGCCCATCCGAGGTCCGAGGTCGAATTTTCCCCAAGGCAGTTTCTCAAGCGAGTGAACCATCTCACAAGAGTATCGCCTGGAGCGATGGTTCTCATTGGTACGGAAAATCTTCAGCAAACTTTGATTCTCAGATCCTCCCATCTGCTTGTTTCCGTAATGGGGGCCGTTTATCTTGTCACCGCCTGAGAATGAACGATAGACATGCAATTGGGGGAGTGAGCTTGAATGGGGTTGTTTGATTCACTGTTTGGAGGGATGGAGAGTTCTCGCAAACTGACACCACAAGAGTCGTTCGCTGGCATTCTGTTGGCCGCGAGCGCATGTGACGGGCATATCTCCGATGAGGAAGCGGCGAATCTCACCACCGCTGTGGGGCGCATGAAACTGTTTCAGCGGGTGAACGAGAAAGAATTCAGCAGCGTGATGGACAAGCTGCTTGGCATCCTCAAAAAGAAGGGCCCTGATGCATTGATTGAGGGTTGCTGTGAGTCGTTGCCGAAGGAACTCGTCAATGCTGCGTTTGCCAACGCGTGCAATATCGTCTTGGCCGATGGCGTGGTAGACGCTGAAGAAAAATCGTTCATCGAGAAACTTCGATCGACCCTAGCAGTCGATGAGAACATTGCCAAGACGATCGCGCAAGTTATGGTGATCAAGAACAAGGGTTAACCTTCGGGACTTCAGACATATCACAACGACGGAAGATGAGAACTCGCCATGGGAATTTTTGATGACGTTTTGGGTGACAATGGCATGTTCGATGAGGCGCCATACGGACCGCAAGAAGGATATGCAGGTGTATTGCTGTGCGCCACCGCGTGCGACGGGCACGTTGCCGACGAGGAGTCCCAAAGTCTATTTCTGATCCTCAGCCAGAAGAAGCTGTATCAACGCTTGTCGCCGCAGCAGTTCGGTTCCATCATGGACCGCTTGTTGGGAGCCTTGAAAAAGGGCGGGCCGGAAAAGCTCCTCGAGAGATGCTACCCCGTTGTCCCCCCCGAACTGAGAGAATCTGTGTTCGCCAACGCGGTGGATATCGTTCTCGCGAATGGTCAAGTCGACGCCGAGGAGAAGGAGTTCATTGATGGGTTGGTAACCAAATTCGAGCTAGACCCGAAACGGGCGAAAACCATCGTCCGCGTCATGGTTTATAAGAATCACGGATAGAATCACGGGCAGACAAGGTGTCGTTCGTCCAGTTCACCGTGAAAATCTTGCGACGGATGGGTATCATGGATCATCTGGTTACACACGACCCTCGATTTCCCACAGGTTCCTGGTCACTTGCTTGCCCACTCCCTATTCCAATGGTTGAAGCCGAATGACTTCGCTCGAGTCGCATACCTCCAATGGATAGCGCGCGGCGTGGTGGATGGTCTGAGCGGTGGCATGCATCGCTCCCGACATATTGGATCCAGCGTCGACTTCAAGGAACATCGTCCCTACGTTCATGGCGATGAGATTCGATCCATCGATTGGAAACTCTACGGAAAGACGGACCGGCTCTACATTCGTCAATACGAAGATGAAACCAACTTGCGAGCTACCTTGGTTGTGGACCAAAGCGGCTCAATGCGATACTCCGGATCGCGATGCCAGGGGCTATCCAAACACGAGTATGCTGTGCGGTTGGCGGCTTGCCTCGCTTATCTGTTGGTGACGCAACAAGATTCAGTTGGTCTGGCCACCTTCGACACCCAGGTCCGAATCCAGGTTCCACCTAGATCTCGGCCGAATCATTTGCAAGTCCTGATGGAGGCTCTTGCAGCTTCGGCTTGCAAAGGGGAGACAGATCTGGCGGCCACTCTTCAGGAATTGCTCAGCCTGTGCCGGCGCAGGGGACTGATAATCCTCCTCTCCGACTGTTTCGGAGATAGCGAATCCGTCGTTCGGAGTCTGGGGTTGCTCCGAAGCAACTATCAAGAAGTCGTGGTCTTTCAGATCCTCGACGACGACGAAGTGGACTTCCCGTTCCATAACCGAACGATGTTCCGCTCGCTCGAGAAATCTGAGCACCAGGTGCTCGTTGATCCCGCAGCACTACGTACAATCTATCTCGATAATTTCCACCATGGACAAAACATCCTAAGAGATGGCTGCCAAAAGCATCGCATCGATTGGGTGCCGGTTCGAACATCCGAGTCATTCAGTACGGTCGTTGCTTCGTACCTGGCACGCAGAGGTGTCGCGTGACGTTTCTGAATGCTTTGCTTGCACTTGGGACGGCTGCGTTCACCATCCCATTGATTATTCATCTCCTCAATCGGAGCCGGTATCTGACGATCGACTGGGGAGCCATGCATCTTCTGGAAACCTCGAGCCGCGTGAATGCGCGTCGGATCCAGTGGAAACAATGGCTACTTCTCTTGATCCGTTGCATGATTCCAGTGCTTCTCGCACTTGCGATGGCGCGCCCGATGGTCCTGTCGTGGAAAGACTCCGGAGCGGCCAATGCCATGGCTTTGGTTGTTCTACTCGATGATTCCATGTCGATGCAGTCCGAAATTTCATCGGAGCCCTCGCCACCCAGGACGCGCTGGCAGCGAGCATGTGATGGATTGATCCAGATCGCAGAACAGTTGCCAACTGGCAGCTCGATCAACTTAGTTCTCTCTGGAAATCCCCCGGAATCGCATCCAGATCTGGACGCGGTTTCGTTGAAAGAAATCCTGAAGCAGCTTCGGTCAAGAACCGGCAGTGCCGGGACTCTGGAACTATCGAAGGCATCCGCCCTCGGCATCGATTGGCTTAATCGAAGCACGCAAGCCAAACGACACATGCTGATCATCTCCGATTTCGAGAGTTCGGATTGGGGTGTGGACAGCGAACCAGGAAGGCTGGAATTGCAGCAACAACTAACGCAAGCCTCAACTCCGGTATCGGCATCGTGGATCGATGTAGCCGGACCTCCAACAACGAATGCGACTTCGGTGCAGTCGTTGGTTCAGAAGGATATCGCCATGAAGTCCATGGAGATTTTGCCGCGTCATGCTTCGGAAGGCTGTCCGCTGACCATTTCAGCAACGCTTCAGAACTACTCTGATGTGAGCACACAAGTACCTGTTGCATTATTCGCTGACGTTGAAGAAATTGAAAGACAGTCGATCAGCATTCAGCCTCGATCGTCGGTAACATGCCGTTTTCGCTGGACACCTAAGAACACTGGCGACACGGTCTTGTCCGTTCGTGCCGAATGCGACGATGGTACCATGATGGATAATTCCATCATTCGCGTGATGCGCGTCGGCGATGCGATTCGTGTTCTGTTGGTCGATGGTGCACGAAGTTCCGAGCCGATGAAGAGCGAGACCGATTTTCTTCGCGTAGCACTAACGCCATTTGCTTTACTGCAAGGGCAGCAAGGTGATTTATTTTCGACCAAAGTCGTGACCCCGGATGCTTTGGCGAATGGGATGTTGATGGAGTGCGACATCCTTGTCGTTTGTAACGCTCCCAATCTTACCGCCGAACAATTGCAGTGGATCCGAACCTATGTTGAGGGTGGCGGCGGCGTCATCGTTGCCATGGGAGATGCGGTTCAGGTCGATCGATACAACGAGTGGCCGTCGATTTCGCAAGGAGGGATACGGCCGGGCATACTGTCGCCGAGCAAGCCCTGGCAAGGGAGCGTCGCAGTGTCGGATACACCGTTCTTTGATCTCTCACCTCAGGTGATCGAATCGTTGAATTCCATACGATTTCAGTCTCGGCGTTCGATTACCGACGTGGACTCAAACGGTTGGATCGGATTCCGGTTCGAAGACGGAGAGCCTTGGATGATCTCGTACGATATCGGTTCGGGCAAGTGCCTATGGATGCTGTCCAGTTGCGACGATGGAGATAGCAATTTCCCGGCCCGGCCGGCCTATCTTCCCGTGATGCAACGATTGATGTTGTTCGCTAACCAGGCACCGGAGGGGGTGCGATGCTTGGGACCAGGCGAGACCTGGACGAACCGCTGGAATGTGTCCGATCCCGCCTCATCGAGACTTCTGGAGTGGGGACGGGTTGGTGATACGACTGCTACGCTTCCGCTGACTCCCGCACAAGGTCCGAGAACGGGGGGAACAATGGCCGAGTCCAGAGTTTCATTGCCGCGCTTGCTCGGGGTTGTGCAGGGAAGAGTCGGCTCACAACTTCAGAAGACGATGGTCGACCTCACACCTCTGGAGCGAAACCGAGAACTGAATCGCGATCGTCTGTCTTCATCGACCTTCGAAGCCCTCGCAAATCAATCGGGTGCCTTGCCATTCACCACGGTCGACGACTGGATGACCCAGATGCGGAGTCGATGGAGTGGTCGCGAACTGTGGCTCTGGCTCTGGCTGGGCCTGGTCATCCTGGTCCTTACCGAAATGGCGTTACAGCAATCCTTCCGTTCTCGAACCATCGCATCCACGGCGAATATTGGCTTAACGACTGCGACCTCAGCCACATCGAAAGGGGTCGCTTGATGCAAGTGCGGTTTGAAGGAATCCTGCCACTCTGGCTGGGTATCATCATTGCGATTCTTGGTTCGACAGCGATCTGGGTTTGGTATCGTCACGAAACCAAAACAGTCCGCCAGCCGTGGGCTATGCTTTTGCCGACATTGCGGGCGACTGCCTTTGCATTGATGATCCTCATGCTCACTGGTCCGATCTTCAGCCGACAATGGCTCAGTGGTAGTCTCTCCACGGTAGTCGTGCTAATCGATGAATCATCCAGCATGGGGTTGAAGGATAGCGACCCAGCCAAGTCACGAATGGAACGCGTGGTTGATTGGTTGGAGGATCGAGAATCACGCACAGGGTGGCTTCAGGAACTAAGAACTTCTTTTCGATGGAAGGTTTTCGGATTCAGCTCCACCGACGATCAAGGCGAAGCGATCCGAAGAATCATGGACTCAGCGAGCTTTGCATCCACTACCCCTGTCACGATCTCCGTTCAACCCGTTGGGCAGAATACGGCGATTGGCGATGCCTTGGTTGCTGCGTTGGATGGATCGGAGCTCCCTTCAGCCATCGTTCTCGCTACGGATGGACAGAGCCATTCCGGGAGTTCTGTTTTCACGGCTGCCGATCGATTACGAGAGTTGCAGATTCCGGTTTTCGCGGTTGGCTACGGGCAACATGAAGAGCCAAATGATTTGGCGGTTCTGTCCGTCGAGCATCCCAAATCGCTCCTTGCAACCGACATGTTCCAAGGAACAACGACGATCAAGCAACAGCTTCCCGAGCATACACTCTATCGTATGACCATACGCTCACAAGGTCGCACGATCTGGAGCCAATCATTCGTTGCCGATGGAGTTAGCACTCGCACGATCGATTATCGAGTCGAAGGACAATCACTGTTTCCAACCAGCGCAGACCGTGCCCCCTCGAAGAACCGATCGATCCCGCTCGACTTGGAGTTCTTGTTGGAATTCGATGGTATGGATGCCGTGAAGTCAAATGACCGGCTCGAGTCTTCCCTGTGGGGCGTTACCCAGAAGAATCGGGTGCTGGTGATGGACCGCCGAGGGCGTTGGGAGTCGCGATATATCAAGAATGCATTCCAGCGAGATTCTGCATGGGAGTTGGATGCAATTCTGGGCCCAGAGCAATTCAAGGAGCGCGCATTTCCCAAGAGTCGAGAGGAACTTTACCGATACGACATCCTTGTCATGACCGTCGACAGTGTGCCATTGTGGAATGACGTACAAAGACGATGGGTTGCCGACCATATCAGTGAATCCGGAGCAGGAATCCTGTGGATCGATTCCGGACGAGAAAATTCGGAAGGCAACGGCGCCGAAACCCTTGATTGGTTCCCTGTCGATTACGACAAGGAGTATCGTTCGGTGGAGATACGACGATTCGATCTGTCTCCCAATGCATGGAATGAACGGGCGTTCTCTTTCGAAGCCGATTCGGAGTCGAACGGGAGGCGATGGTCCACGTTTCCAACACCGCGCGTTGCTCGTCGAGTGTCCGCCAGGCCAGGAGCCGAGACATGGGTTTCCGGAAAGTCGGAGGCTGGCACGGTGAGTCCCATGATAGTGACCCGCCAGTTCGGACAGGGGAAAGTGGTCTATGTTGCCCATGATGAATCGTGGCGATGGCGCTACAACGTCGCAGACTTGTATCACCAACGATTCTGGAGCCAATTAGCGCAATGGTCGATGCAACTTCCGTTTGCAATGGAAAACGACTTTGCAGCCTTTGATACTGGCGATCGAACCTACGAAATCGGAGCCCAGATCCCCATCCGAGCGGAACTCAAAAATCCGGATCGTACACCTATGATTAACGCCAGAGCCTATGCAACCATTCAAAAGGAGGGAGTCCGAATCGACAGTGTCCCCCTCTCCGAGACGCCGGTCGGCTCCGGTTATTACACAGGAATCTCTCCACCCATGCCACCCGGCAAGTTTACACTTACGCTGGAAGTTCCAGGTTTGCCAGTCGAAACGGTTCCTTGGGAGAGCGAAGTGATTGTCCAATCCAAAGCCAATATCGAAATGCAGATGTTGTCGCAGAACATCTCGCTCCTACGACAACTTTCAGACCGAACGAACGGTACCTATGTCGATGAGTCGGAGGTAGCCAAGCTTTCGGATCTGCTACGTCCCCGCGCAACAGGTAGAATGGAAAGACAAGACTGGGCGCTGTGGCAGAGCTATCCGTGGTTCATTGCCATCATTGCCTTATTGAGCGTGGAATGGTTTTTCCGAAAGCGTGCAGGATTGGTCTGATGAGCACCGCAGCAACGACGCGGCCGAACCTGAACGGCCAATATGATCGTGAATCTCTTCCCTATATCTCGGAATGGTTGCGTTCGTTTCAGAATCGCCAGTCCTGGTTGAACTTTTGTCAAGGTGTCGTGCTTGGGCTCCTGGCTTTCCTCGCGGCCACAACCGTTGTCATGCTCTTGGATGCGGGAGGAGTTTTGTCCGACGGCATGCGGTGGATATCTACATGTCTCGCATACGCCGTGTCGTTTGTCTTGGCATTGGCGTTTGGGATCGCAAGTCCTTGGATCCCCTTACGGCGTACAAGATCGGCACATGAAGTGGAGTCTTTATGCCCTGAACTCCGCGAGCAATTGCTGGCGTGCGTTGAACTGGATACGGTGCCCCCGGCCCAACGAACGTTTAGCGAAACATTCCTGACGGCATTGGAAGACCGAGTGGCCCATGCCTTGCGTGAAAGATCCATTCGCGAGCTACTCCCATGGTCCCCAGTACGCTTTCAGGCTGCTGCCCTTGCGATAAGTCTGCTTGCCATGGCGTCCCTGTTCCTAGTCAGTTCACTGGACATGCCGTTGCGCCTCCAGCGAGCCATCTTTCCGTTCGTGGAAATTGAACGACCATCGAGAACGCGTATCGATGTGATCAAGCCACAACGCAGCGTCAGCTTCGTGCCAGAGAATCAAGCGGTCGAATTTCTGATCCAACTTTCCGGCGTCGATGCAGACACAGCGTTGGTAGAATGGCGAACCCAGTCTGATTCCGTTACGGAAGTGCTCCAAAATCAAGTTATCACCCGTGTAGGGGAGTCACCCAGCCAATTCGCGTGCACGCTGCCGATTGCCACTCAAGAAGTTGCATATCGATTTCGCGCGGGGGACGGGCAAACCAAATGGCGCACCCTTCGCCCCACTTCGAGGCCTCGCGTCACCCAATTTAGGCATCGCATTCAGTTCCCGGCATACACTGGATTGCCCGTGGTCGATTGGCACAGTGATCAAGGTTCCATCATAGCGATTGTCGGTTCAAAGATTGAACTCGGACTGGAACCCTCCATACCGCTGACATCTGCTCAAGCCATGATTGAACGGCTTGATACCGGAGATCGCGAGACACTCCCATTAACCTACGCCACAGATCGTTCCGTGTGGAGCGTTGCTCGGGACTGTGAGTCGGACACGCGATTTCAATTCCAACTCAAAGCTCGTATCGAGGACAGCGATGAATCCATTGAAAACACCTACAGTCCTGTTCATGAATTGAATGTCGTATCCGACCATCCCCCCGCTGCAGGTTGGTTAGCGACTTCGAAAACGCTATGGGAGGTGCCACCTCTTCCGGGGCAAGCTTGGATTGTTGCTCCCGAAGAGCTGATCCCATTGGCCGCTTGGATTGCAGACGATCTCCCCGGGGCGGTCCTCGAGCAACAGATTTCGATCAATCGAAGCCCTTGGAAGAAGGTACCCGTTTCAATAAGCGAACCAGCGGAAAACGAAGAGCAGAACGGAGCCGATGCCCGCACGCCGTTCCCCAGGGACCTGATTGCGTGGAAGCCGATTGACGGAGTTAGGAGTCCAACCGAGTCCAGGATGGAGTGGATATGGGATGTGATGACGGCAGGTGCAGCATCTGGGGACACCGTTGCCGTTCGCGTCGCTGTGAAAGACTCGTTTGATCAGTGGTCGTATTCACCAACAATCGAATTCAGTCTCGCATCTCCCGGCTTTGAACGGACACGTCATGATCCCTTGTTTGCCAGAGCTGACCTTCTCCCCGATTTGGTACGTCTGGCTCAGTTGATTCATGAGACCCGGGAGGCTCTCCAACCTCAACTGCAAGAAGCCAGAGCCGGAAACATTGCCGCCGAGGACCAAGCGCGCATCGCATCGGAACTCATGGAACGTGCTGCGACATGGAGTCAAATCTGCCTTGAGCTTCGCTCACGAGCGGCAGCCAGCCTTCCAGCGATACCACGATCTCTTGACCAGAGTGAAACCGAGTATGTCGTACGGCTGGTGTCGCGTTTGGAACGAGAACAAGCCTCACGCCTGGTTGAAGCATCCATCGCCCTTTCGTCGAAGTCAAGCAACAACGCTAAAGTGACCGACCGTATTCACGAAAAGATCGACGCTGCATCCCAGGCGTTGCAGCACGCAGACGATCATGCGTCACGTATGGTCGATATCTATCGTCAATTCATCGGGCACGAAACTCTGACGGCGCTGACCAAGGACATGATGGTCTTTCGGGACCACCAAGAAGAGCAACTGCAACGTCTGGACAAAATGGATTTCGCAATGCTGGTTCGTTCCCAACAAATTGCGCAACAGTATATCGATGCCATTCAGAGTCTAGCTCGCCGCATGGAGCCCTCTGTATCGCAGCACCTCCAGCATCAGTTTCAAGACTTCTATCGGTTCCTTGATCAGACACGCTCTGATCTGCGCCATCGAAGCGAGCAGGAGCCAAACTCGGAAAATTTCGATCTACTGGCTGCCGATGTCAAGCGAACCTACGAGAATCTACGCCATCAACACTGGGTGTTTCACCTAGATGGAGGGCTATGGTGGAACATTGCGGATACGCGACGCGATTTGATTCAACGCGGCTCCGGCTTGCACGCTGCAATGATGCAATCGATGGAGAGCGCGGATCGAATGCGGTCTGACCTCTTGGAACAGCCGACAGAAAGCGACCTTTCGCAGCAACTCGGCTCGCTGGCCTCGAAGATCGCGAGTATACGCATGCAGAATGCGACAATGCAGATGGTGGACCGTAAGGAGTTCCATCAGCACCGGAACCCGGCGGACCCCAATTTCTCGCGTGATATGGGGTTGGCATCCCGTGCTTGGGAATCTCAATTCGATCAATGGACCAATGAACCGCTTGAACGCACCCAGTGGCAATCACGCAAAGAGACCATTCAACAAGTGATCAAGGCATACCGCGTCCTCGAAATTGCCCACGAGATGCAGGACGTGCGATTCACCTTGGAGTATCTGCGTCGGCAAGAACAATACGATTGGCGTTCCATGGATGGGCAATTATCGCACGTGCGATTGTGGGATAGCCTTTCCCACAGGATCGAGTTGATCCATCAGTGGATGAACGAATCTGGATTCCCTCGATCAGCGGCAGATTCCTACCGGGCTCTGTTGTGGAGCGAACCGTCCAATCGCATTCGTCAGAAAATGGATCCGCGAAGACACGCCAACAACGAGCTACTCGTTAGCGCTTCCGCAGACATCGACGCCTGGGTGAAAGAGTTGCTTGAGTCGGAACTTCAGGCGGCGCCGACCATCGAGGAGGCTCGCCGGTTTCTTGCGAGCCTGGCGCCATCTATTCCTGAATTGGCGAAACGTGCGGCGACTGACACGAAGGCCCTGCGTGAAAATTCCACGCTTGAACACCAACCTCCAGTTCCCGCTGCCGATATAGATCAACAGAGCCAACGTGCGGAGCGTAGCATCGATCGCCTCGAAGATGCACTTATCGAGAACGCCATGCGGCAAGACATTCTCGATCCCCGCGAGTTAGAGATTGCAAAGGACAGTGACCGTGCACTTCGGTGGTTAAGCGAGTTGAATCCTCCGATGAGAACAGCAACGTCAGAGCTTATCCAAGCTCGTCAACAAGCGGTGGACGTGAGGCAAATGACCGAGGCTTCGGAACGGGCGGTGGCACAACAGTCCGCAATGATCGATGCCCTCGACCACATCGAACAGCATTTTTCGATGCTAGAGGAACCGGACCGCCGCTCGGAGGATGCATCGGAGACCGAACGGTTGGAGAACTCTCGAGCGCGATTGCAGACGGAGTCCGAGAAGGATCGACAGCCACTCGCTAGCTATGATCGGGCGGATCGCCTCGCTGAAATGGCAAACAACTCACCTGAGGCCTTGCTCCAACAGTTGGAGGCCGAACTAAAGACCAATCAGCCGATGCAGCACGAGCTTTCGCAACTGTCTCAGGATTCGGTCGCCGATGCGATCCAGCAACTCAAGAAATCGGCAGAAGAGGAAAACTCCATTACTCAACAACTTGAGAACTCCGACCTGGAGCGCCGGGGCGCCAAGGAAATGGACGCTCAGATGTTACGGCATTTAGGAGACTCGATTGATCGCATGGCAGTGAGCTTGCTCGAGAAGTCGGCCGAGGTCGTGAAGCGATTGAACCTGCCCGAAACACGAAAGTCCATCAATCAAATGGCTGAGGATTTGCGTTCCGTTGCTCGCGATGCCCGCAATGCAAGTCCCGATCAACCTGCCTCCGAGATCAGCAATCGATTGAGTGATCTTCTCGATCAGGTCGAAAAGGCAGAAGAGGGACTGGATTCGCTAATACCTCGATTGGAAAGCAAGATTGAAAGTCCGAGCTCTAAGGACAACAAGCAAAGGCAAGGACAGCTGACTGAAATGAAGTCTTGGCAGTCTTTGATGCGTGATGATTCGCTGCGACGCATCAGAGAACAGACCAATGAATTGCAGCAGGCATCCAACAAGGCTCAACGCGATGCCGAAGCTCGTGAGAAGGATCTCCAACAACGGATCCAAAATCGGCAAAAACTGGTTGATGAATTCAAAGCCCATCCGGATCGGACCTGGGTTGGTGAAGAATTGGATCGAAACACCTTGGAAACCGCGAAAGCCGCAGCCGTACTAGCCAATGCTCAACGTTTGGCTGAATCATCGAAGCAACTCGCCGAGACTTCTGAGAGCCGTATTCAAGCTATGGAAAGCGCCCAACGTGCAAACCTGGATCGGCCTAATCCGGTCGCCGCGCTGGCGGACGAACAGCTGGCTGCAGCAGCCAAAGAGCTGAAGTCGATTTCCGAGCGACTGACGGCATTAACACAGTCTCGTGACAATCCTCCCAATCCTTCCCCTTCAGCTCAAGCATTATCTCAGGCAAGTGAGGACCAGGATCGCATTGCGGAGCGAATCGATGAGATGGCCAAGCAGATCGCTCGAAGTTCCCGTCATGAAGCTCGACTTCAGAACGATGAAGGGAGCAAGCAACTCGCTGAACAATCTCAGGCGATCGATCACGTTGCCCAGAACGAAGTCTCGGACGCTCAGCAGCAGTTGCAATCCACCGCAGAAACGGCCATGCAACAGCAAGCCGAAGCAACAAGCCAGGCTCGAGCGTTGACGTCGCCAAACCAAGCCGCAACGCCGCCGACGGGCAATACCGAAGCGAACAAGGCGATGCAGAGCACCGACAACGCCGGGAAGGCATTACGCTCCTTGGCGAAGCAGTTGGAACAAGTAGGTGCGCCGAAGCGTTCCAATGACAGCCGCAGTTCCCCCCCAGCTCGGTCCGGTGCACAGCCGAGTCCGAGTGGAAACCAATCGCCCGAAGATATGGCAAGACTGCTGGATGCGATTGACCAGAAGCTGTTTGGAGGTGGGCAGGGTCAACGTTCATCCTCGAATCCCCCGAATCCTGCTCAGGAGAACTCAGCGGATGCAAAGAGTGGCGAAGGTACACCTCAAAGCAATGGTGCTGATGATAGAAGCCGCTCGCAGCCTTCGTCATCAAAACCTTCGACAGGGCAATCGTCGTCGAGTGATCGGTCCAGCGATGGTGGTTCGAAGGAAGCGAGTTCGTCTGAGGCAAACCAGGATGGGTCAATGAGGGAGGCGTTCCGAGACGCCGCAAATGAGATAGCAGCGCAACTTCAAAGCGAACGTATGGCGAGACGACAGAATGCGTCCCCATCCCAACGCGGGGGAAAGAATGCCTCATCGTCTCGTACTGGGGGGCAACCGGACGACTCCGGACGCACAGCGAATCCGTCTGTAGGCAACTCGCGTTTACCAGCCGTGCCGAATCTTCCTGGACAGGATTGGGGGCTGCTACGAGAACAACGTGCAGAGGATGTGACGCAGGGGCGACGTGATGTCATTGACCCTGAGTTCTCCGATGCGATCCGAGCGTACTTCCGTGCTTTAGGACAACGCCCCAATTAGTCGATTTCGGCAAGTACAAGCTTTGGTAACGACCCTGGTTGGCTGGCTACGGCTTTACCGACGAGATGCCTCGGAGATGCGCATCGACGCTTTCCGGCAAGTATTGCAGATGGTATCCACCTTCCAGAATGGAGACGAGTCGACCACCGCAGTGTCGTTTCGCGAGATCCGCAATCCATTGACCCGCTTGCTCGTAGTGCTCACTCTCTAGCGTCAGGCCACCGACCGGGTCCGCGACGTGCGCGTCAAAACCGGCGCTGACGAGAATGAGCTGTGGTTTCAGTTTGTCTGCCAAGGCTTCCGTGCCATCGATCATGCGATTCAAGAACTCGCGAGGCCCGGTATCTGCAGAAACAGGAATATTCACGGTGTAGCCAAGTCCAGGTCCTTCGCCTCGTTCGTCTTCGCGACCACTTCCCGGATAGAAAGGAAAGCGATGGATTGATAAGAAGCCGACGGTTGGGTCGGTCCAGAAAGAGGCTTGCGTCCCATTCCCATGATGCACATCCCAGTCGACGATCAACACCCGTTCCATTCCAACGTTTTGAGCTCTCCGCGCGGCGATGGCCACGTTGTTCAGAACACAAAAGCCCATCGGTGCATCTCGCAAAGCATGATGCCCAGGCGGACGAATGGCGCAGAAGGCATGGGTATCTTCACCGCGAGCCATGCGTTCCACCGCATCACATACCGCGCCGACACCCAGGGTAGCCGCATCCCAGGTCCCGGTCGAAACGACGGTGTCTGCTTCCACGCGACCCGCATTTTGAACCGACCATTGATGAAGCTGCTCGACGTAGTCATGGCTGTGGTTCAATTCGCAACGATCGATCGATGCGGCGATCCAGCTGGGACGGGTCGACGATCCCATCCACCCCTTT
>JALOQW010000394.1 GCA_025459275.1 Pirellula sp. | reverse complement strand
CTTCCTCCCCCCTCTCTTTTTCCAGCATTTCCGGCAAAATCCTTCTTCGCGAAGGACGATTGCAAGTTTAGGCTCTGACTATCTGCGACTTGATTCTCGGTCGCAGGCCCCGAAACTAAGCTTGATTCCCGCCTATCCTGCTATTGCATCTCCCAACGAATTTCGCCTGTTGATCCCATGCATGCTTTGCCCGAAGCCACGCCTGCCCTAACTCCGGAACATCCGGATTGGCATCGGGTCCTGTTCGAATGGAATGCGACCGAGACGGATTATCCGCGCGACAAGTGCATCCACGAATTGTTCGAAGAACAAGTGGATCGCACCCCAGAGGCGATGGCGCTGGTCTTCGAAGACCAGGAACTGACGTATCGCGAGCTGAACGCACGAGCGAACCAACTGGCGCATCGACTTCGGGAGATGGGGGTCGTACCAGAGCAACTCGTGGCCATCTGCATGGAACGCTCCGTGGAGATGGTGGTTGGTCTTTTGGGCATTCTCAAGTCCGGTGGCGCTTACGTCCCCATCGATCCGTCCTACCCCAGCGAACGGCTGGCTCACATGCTATCCGACTCGGCCGCTGATGTCGTGCTGACGCAATCGCATTTGGAGCAGCGAGTGCCGTTCGGTAACGCGTCGGTCCTGTGCTTGGATCGGGAGTTTGCAAGTGGCGGTATGACGAGGTTCGCCGACACCAATCTGGATGTGTCCGAAATCGGTTTAACATCACGGAACCTTGCCTACGTGATCTACACGTCTGGATCGACCGGTAAGCCCAAGGGGGCCATGAATGAACATCACGCTGTGGTGAATCGCTTGGTCTGGGGACAACAGACTTACCACCTCGACTCGAGCGACCGAGTGCTTCAGAAGACTCCCTTCAGCTTTGACGTATCGGTCTGGGAATTCTTCTGGCCCTTGCTGACGGGAGCATGTCTCGTGGTGGCTCGCCCCGAAGGGCATAAAGACACGGCATACCTCAGCCAATTGATCTTCGATAAAGCCATTACAACGCTTCATTTCGTCCCTTCGATGTTACAAGTTTTCGTCGAGGAACCGACCCTGGAAAGCTGCTGCCAGGGAGTGCGTCGTGTAATGTGCTCTGGGGAAGCTTTGCCGTACGCGCTCACGCAGCAGTTTTTTCAACGGTTACCCCATGTAGAGCTGCATAACCTTTACGGTCCTACCGAATGCGCGGTAGAGGTCACCGCATGGCAATGCCTGCAGAATGATCCTGCAAGCCAAGTTCCCATGGGGCGCCCGATAAGTAATACTCGAATGTACGTGCTGGATAGCAACGGACAACCCTGCCCTATTGGAGTCGAAGGCGAACTGTTCATTGGCGGAGTGCAGGTGGGACGCGGCTACTGGAATCGGCCAGAGCTGACCGCGGAACGTTTCGTTCGCGATCCATGGAGTCCGATCGCGAATGCACGCATGTACAAGACCGGAGACCTCTGCCGATGGCGCGAGGACGGGAATCTCGAGTATCTCGGTCGCTTGGATGATCAAGTCAAGCTCCGCGGTTTTCGTATCGAGTTGGGTGAAATCGAATCAGCCATCAACGAACATGAAAATATCGCGCGCAGTGTCGTTATTCTCCGAGAGGACCGCCCCGGCGATCAGCGATTGGTCGCATACTGCGTGCCCAAGTCCGAAAAGCAACTTGATCTTTCAGAACTGAGAGCACAGCTGGGGAAGCGCTTGCCTGACTACATGCAGCCTTCGGCATTCGTCATCCTGAAAACGTTACCTGTCAGCCCGAACGGCAAACTGGACCGGAGAAAGCTACCAGCCCCTGATCTCTCGCGAGCTGAACTCGATACGGATTATGTCGCTCCCGCGACTCCCATTGAAAACCAGATAGCAAGCATCTGGATGGAAGTCCTTGGCATTCAAAAAGTGGGGATCCACGATCACTTCTTTCGTCTTGGTGGCAATTCCCTATCCGCGGTTCGAGTCTTAAGTCGGATGAATCGGCAGTGGGGATCGCACTTGATCCCACGAGATCTGTTCGACGCACCGACGATTGCGGGACTGGCAGGGAAGCTCTCTGTGCCACATGATTTTGTGGAGGCAGTATCGCAAGGTGACGATTCTTGTAAGCATCGTATCGTGCGGGTCTCGCGGACAGCCCCCCTTCCTGTGTCATCCGGACAAGAAGGAATGTGGTTCCTACACCAATCGATGGCGAATCGGGCTGCTTACAACGTTCCGCTCCGAATTCGACTGACGGGAAACAGCGATACGGAGACGTTAAGAACCAGTCTTCTAGATGTACTGCGGCGGCACGAGTCCCTTCGTACTCGCTACCGTGTACTCGACGGAACACTGGTCCAAATCATCGATCCCAATTTTACGGTTGAGATCCCCATCGAGGATCTCTCCCATTGGGACTCTCAACAACAAGCCTCTCATATAGCGGCGTGGATACAATCCGATGCCGGTACGTCGTTCGATTTGGAACATCAGCAGCCAGTACGAGGGAAGATCTTTGCCTTAGGACCGGAATCGCATGAGGTCTACCTAAACGTTCATCATATCGCGTGTGATGGATGGTCTATCAATCTGCTCATCAGCGAATGGGAACGATGCTACCGACACCGCAGCCAAGGCATTGCTTCCGAGGTGGCGTCGCCGCTCGTAGATTACGCCGATTTCGCCGTTCAACAACGCCAAGAACTTGGGACGCCGCATTTAGTAAATGGTTTGGAGTATTGGCGCAGTCAACTGCGCGAAGTCTCAGGGCGGGCGGATTGGCCCGGACGTGCCACTCGTTCTCCGGAGTCGCTCAGTAAGGCGGAGTCTCTACGCTTCGAACTTGACGAATCGTTCACTCGGAGAATTGAGTCTTTTTGTAAGAACCAGGGGGTGACACCCACCATGGTCCTCTTAACGGCTCATCAGATCCTTGTCGCTCTCTACACCGGAAAAACAGATATTGTCACGGGTATCCCTATTGCTGGTCGCACGCGGACAGAGCAAGAAGGAATCGTTGGCCTGTTTGTCAACACGCTTCCGATTCGAACAGCCGTACATGGCACGGAATCCGTCAGTGATCTAATCCTCCAGGTACGCGAAGCTGTCTTGGGCGCGATCATGCACCAAGACGTACCGTTCGACCAGATTGTAGCGGCCGTTCAACCGGAGCGTTCGGCGTCCACGGTACCGCTCATTCAAACCATGTTCGTCTTTCAGAACGCACATGACTTGCAACACAGCTGGGATGGTATCCACGTCGCCATCGAACCCGTTCCCACGGGAGCTGCGAAAATGGACCTCCTGTTGAGCTTGCAGGAGAACGACAGGACGCTGGAAGGGCAGTTGGAATACGTGACAGAGCTGTTCACAGCCGACGACGCGTCGCGAATGGTGGAACAATATCAATCGATATTGCGAGCATTGATTAATAGTCCTGAGCAAGAGATCGACGAAATCGACGTATTGTCGGCCTCGGAGCGCCATCGCGTCCTATTCGAATGGAACTCCACCAACACAGACTATCCGCGCGACACGTGCGTGCACGAACAGTTCGAAAAACAGGCATCACGCACACCGGATGCGATTGCACTGGTTCAAGACGATCGGACGGTCTCCTACGGCGAACTCAATCGTCGCAGTAACCAGATCGCTCATTGGTTGATCGAGCAGGGAGTACGCCCCGGGGATCTGGTAGGGCTTACTCTTGAGCGATCTCCTGAAATGATCATGGCTATGATAGGGATCCTCAAGTCTGGAGCCGCCTACGTGCCACTCGATCCCAAGTACCCCGAGACGCGTACGCGATTCATGGTCGACGATGCGAAGCTACAGGTGCTCATCGCCGATGAGCATGCCCGTGCTCGCCTGCCGACACAGGTACCGACGGTGTTATGCCTCGATCGCGATGCCAGTGTGGTGGAACAACACCGCACCGAGAATCCCAACATCGAGCTGTCGGCCGATGCGCTTGCCTATGTCATGTACACCTCCGGGTCGACGGGAACTCCCAAAGGAGTGGAAATCCCCCATCGCGGCATTGTCCGGCTCGTCGTGGGAACCGACTATGCTCAGTTCGATGCCACACGTGTCTTCCTGCAGCTCTCCTCCATTTCATTCGACGCAGCAACCTTTGAAGTCTGGGGACCACTCTTGTGGGGAGCCAAGCTGGTTCTTGCACCCCCGGAGTTACCGGACTTCTATCAACTGGAACGGATTCTCAAGCATCACGGGGTGACAACCCTATGGCTGACAACGACCTTGTTCAATGAGATCGTCGAGCACGATCCGTTGATCCTGTCACGACTCAAGGAACTCCTGATCGGCGGGGAAGCTCTCTCGATCAAACATGTGGAGATGGCGCGCACGGCCTTGGGACAAGATGTCCAGTTGATCAATGGTTATGGGCCCACGGAATCGGCAACCTTTACGTGCTGCTACCGAATCCCAAGGCAAGGCAAGTTGACGGGGAGTTCGATTCCTATCGGCAAACCGATCGCGAACACGCAGGTTTACGTCTTGGATAAGCGTCGACAACCGATGCCGATCGGTATTCCGGGAGAACTGTTCATCGGTGGGGATGGATTGGCGCGGGGGTACTGGAACCGCGAGGAATTGACCCAGGAACGATTCGTTCCGAATCCCTTCCTGTCGGAATCCGAGGATCCATCTCTCAACTCCTCGCCGCTCCT
>JALOQW010000393.1 GCA_025459275.1 Pirellula sp. | reverse complement strand
ACTTTGGGGCAAAATGAGTCACCTAGTGACACGGCACCCCAGTCGGCACGAACCCGAAAAACCCAAAAAAACAAGGGAAATGACAGTACCTGTCCCTTCCCTTCATCAATTGGCAAAATCGGGGTGATAGGATTCGAACCTACGACCCTCTGGTCCCAAACCAGATGCGCTAGCCAGACTGCGCTACACCCCGTGAAGCCCCATTATGTACACGAGATCCGAGGATTCCGCTAGAGCACTCTCAAGGCTCCGCTCCACGTCCTCTTTCGGAACTCCCAACTCAACCCCCAACTCCCGCAAAAAACCTACCAAAAACCGCGTTCGACGGACCGCCTCCCGACGCCCAGACCCGGTCTGCATCGTCCCATGCAAACCCAAAAGCTTGCAGAAAAAGTGGTCCATGGATTGCCTCGTGTCATCTGGGACACGCCTGCTCGGAAAAGGTTCGTCCGGATCCATCAGCCGCTGCCTCATGGCTCCACCCGTCATCAGGCACCGCGCCAATCCGATCGCCCCCAAGGCTTCTAGCCGATCCGCGTCCTGAAGCAATCGCGCCTCCAACGTCTCGCAAGGGATCTGGGCCGAAAAACTGTGAGCCGCAATGCAGTGCTGGATCGCTGGCAACCACTCATGGGGATAGCCAACTTCCGTTAAGAATTCCACGGCCCGCTGAGCTGCAAGCCGCGATGCCATTTTCCGCTGCGGCGAATTCTTGGCCACAACCACGCAGTCATGCAACCACGCCGCAGGCAAAAGGACTTGCAACCGGGCCTCCGTCCCAACGGCTAAGCCCAAGGCGTTTTGTACCACTCGCCGCACATGCTCGATGCCGTGGCCCGAATCCGCTTGGCTTAACTCCTTGGCCACAAACGCTTCAATGGGATGACGCCACTCCTGATCCCAGGTTGCTCTTTCATTCATCTTGCGGCCTTAGCATCGTTAGGGTCGGTTTCCGTGCCATGGGATTTTGATAGCTTGTAACGGGACCGGAGGGGTTGCGCCATTCCGCTAGTACGCAAAGGCAATACCGTTCAATGAACCGACCTAATGTAGTGGATCTTGCCAAAGATCCTTGAGCACCGGGAAGTTTGGCAACTTCCACTACCTTCGTTGAACGGTATTGTACGTAAAGGGGGAGTGAAGGGGTGTTAGTGATGATATTGGGGCTCAAAGGGTTTGTGGTGTGGAGTGAATGCGGGACCAGAGGGCTTGCGCCCTTCCGCTAGGATTTGGATTTTGGATTCGGGTTTGGGGGTAGCGAATGATTATGCACATGAAACGATTCTACTGGACTCGGAGCGTCGGATTTTCCTTGATCTTGGCCTGGGTGTTGGGGCCAAGCCTCGGCAACGTGGCTTACGGACAGTTGGAACAGACCTCTGTTGCCAAGCTCACTTCTGACGTGGATCTGTACGTCGGTATCTTTCGCCTCCAAGAACAATGGCAACATCTGGCTCAGTCGCCGACCTTTCGACAACTCCGAGACTCGAGGCTTTATGCAGCCATTGAATCTGAATTCATGACTGCATGGAGCGAGCGAAGGGGAGCCATGTCTCGATTGCGCGCTGTTCTTGAAAACCGCAACACTCAAGAGGCCCTTCGCTTTGTGGAAGATGTCATCTCGAAAGATTTCTTCTTCGCAGCCGATGGTACGCTGTCAGACTTTCTCCGTCGTTCCGCACAAGTCCAACGCAGAGTCCACCTCCTTTCCGACCCATCCATCTCGGATGAGGAAAAGGCGGATCTCATCTATCAATGGATCGATGAATTGGGACCAGACTGGAAACTCCCAACGCTGGTCCTCGGAGGTGCGATCTCCGACAACGAACGTGCCTTGTCCAAAGTGGACGAAGTCGAAGGCTTGCTTCGACTCGGGCTCGGAGCGCGTCCCGAATTGAAAGAGGCTCTCAAGTATTTGAAGCGAATCGAAGATGGTCGAGGATCACGCATCCAATGGATTCTTCCTCTCGCAAACTTACCATGGGATTCCATCCCCACCAACGAGATATTCGATAGCGAATCCTTGGACCGACTCCGCGAAGTATTGTCCGACAAGAACATCGTCATCACGGTTGGGATCCTCGACGGTCGATTCATCCTTTCGCTCAGCGGCAACCCAGACCCATTACCCGCCGTTGATTTCGAAAAATCGCTGTTCCAGCATCCACACTTGGGATTGGTACGCGAACATCAAGATCGATCGGTCACTGGCATTCGATATGTCTCCGATCCACTAGCCCAAGCGACCTTCGATCTGAATTTGAGAGACTTCTTCAGTAAGTTCGCCAACAGCTTCGTTCGACCCAACACGTACGACATGCCCGATTCCGATTACAAAGAGTGGCTACTCACCTGTTTGGATGATGCAGGCTGGGTTGATTCCGCCATCGAAGCCCATGTTCCGGCCGCGCGAGGCCTGACCGAAGTTCAATTCATTACCGACGATGGGTGGGAATCCCAACTCCATCAGCGTTCGGTCGACGTTGTCTTTGACGGTTCAAAACCTTTGCGCGGACTGCAATTCTTTGGTGCCGAACCGCTGGTGGTGCTGAATGTACGACTCGCCAACCATCCCGAATACTTTGCAACCGCGCGTTCGATCGTGCGAAGGATTAAGAGCCGATTGGATGACTTGACGGAGGTTGATTCCGACGACTTGCCAGATCCGCGGTGGAAGGAATTGGCGGAGCTTGTGCATTCGGCATGGCCAACGGTTACGCGAGCCACCGATCTTTGGCAGCAACAGATCTTGCCCACGATGAACGGCGAACATGTCTTCGTCCTCCATTCGGGCAATGTCACTAGCCAACAATGGCATCCCAAACTCCCGGTGTCGGACGTCCCCTTGCCCATTCCCGAGGTATCGATCTTGACCGGGATACGAGATCGAGAGGCCTGGATTCAAGCCATCCGAAACGCTCGAGACCTGACACAGCAAACGTTGAACGCCGTGAGTGCAAGCGCGACAGCTCCTCAGATTCCAATTCCCCAGCGCACGGACTCAAACGGGCTGACGACCTGGGGCTTTCCTATTCCTGACGATTGCCCTGCTCCCAAGTCGATGATGCCACGATTGATCGTCGGTAACGATTGGTCCCTGATTACTTATTCCGATTCACAAGCGAGGGAGATGATGGCATCCAGTGAGCCATCGATTGGCCTTTCCCTTTTTCGAACGGATCTTCCTGCCGCGAAAGCCGCATGGATCGATCTGGGGGGACTCGCGAAAATAGAAACGCCATGGATCGACTACGCATTGAAGCAATTCAAGTCGGCGTTGGAGGATCCGACCGTGATCACGGTTTTCGATACGGCGTTTACTATCAACCTCCAAGCAGAAGATATCCTGAACGCATGGCGGTGCTTGGAAGTCAGCGGGCAAATGGCGAGCTGGACGACCGCGCAAGGGGATGGAAGCAGCCTCACGCGGGCGATGTATCGTTGGTGATCGACCTGATGACTCGTGTCCAAACGGCATTGTTCTATCCATTCCCGTCACCGGGCGGCTCGCGCCGCTCCGCTACAATTAGCAACATCGGGCGTTAGCCCAATGGCACGTACCTTGTAAGCGGTACGGCGCAAGCCGTCCGGTAAGTCGTGCAAACGACCGTGTTCTATCCATTCCCATCACCGGGCGGCTTGCGCCGCTCCGCTAGAATTGGATTTGCCAACGATCCTCAGGGCGGATTCTGGCCGCCTCTCAGGTTGCGCAGAGCATCGCGAAGGGGGCGACGGGAAGGAGTACGCGACTCCTCCCGATCGATGTTCTGAATCGGCAACTCCGAATTGGTACGATCGGATTCATTGCGAGCACGGCGTTCCTGCCGCAGTTTTCGTAGTTCCTTCAACACGTCGACGGCAGCCCCGATGGCTTCGTCGGCTTGTCCCTCGGTAACTGCCCCAAGAACATCGATGGCAGCCGCCGTACCCGGAGCTTCATCCCCCAGCGCCGCCGAAACCAGCGACAGAAGATCCGCCGATTCGCTCCGCATCGCAGACCAATCCACTTGAGGTTGATCCAACGTCCCACGCACTGGCAAGGTTATTTGAGGAACACCCAATTGTTGCACCGATTCGCGTCGAGCCAGCATCTCCAAGGGGACGGGCATTCCCAGTTGCAAGTCAAGACTACGATCGATGATGCCGACTTTACCGGCGCTGGAAAGCTGAAGTCGTGGATCGATCTTTGGAAGTCCAACTTGCACACCGGAATGTTCGATCAGACCGTCCACCGCTGCGATTTGGATCACCGAACCATCGATGAAGACCAACTCATGGACAGGCTCTTTCTTTCGAAATCTAGCGATCATGTCCAAGATGTTGAGCAAGACAGGTTCCGACGGACCGGTTCGCACTTCATGCAGCGTGATGGTTGCTGCCCCCGCTGCTTCCTGAGGACTTTCCAACGGGATCTCAATACGTTCCGTTGCCAGCGACACGCTGCCATCGAACCATGCGGATTTGGCCAAGAGTGGAATCGCTCGTCCTAGCCCCAGTCGGACGAGTTCCTGAGTGACTTGGACATGATCTAAGACGGTCGTGGGCGCAATCACGATGCGCGAATCCCCGTCGCGTGCAAGATAGTCGATGGTGGCATCGAACGGAGGGACGACCATCAACTGCTCCGAGCCATCTTGGCCCACGACCGATACGGACAATCCCTCGACCTGCAC
>JALOQW010000392.1 GCA_025459275.1 Pirellula sp. | reverse complement strand
GTCCTTGGATGTCCGTTCGTGTCGACTCTTCTATCATAACTTCCGTTATCCCGATCGCCCGCTTGGCACAGCGACTTGCCATCGTTGGGTGTCGGTCGAGTATCCGCAATCGGTATTGAAGGAGAGTCCACGATGACGCGCAGACTCCTTTCTTTTTCACTCTATGGATCGGCGCCTTTGTATCTGGATGGAGCACTGCGCAATGCGCGCCTTGCTTCAACACTTTATCCCGGCTGGGATGTTCGCTTCTATATTTCTCAAGAGATCGATGAGTCGCTTGCTCAGAAACTGGAAGCACTTGGGGCTGAAGTCGTTCGCAAGCAGCGTCTGGGAGTCGTCGATGGCATGTTCTGGCGATTCTTACCTGTCTCGGAATCGGAATGGGATGCTGTGGTGGTGCGTGATGTGGATTCTCGCTTGACGCATCGAGAGGCAGCGGCCGTTGAAGAGTGGCTCGAAAGCGGCAAGTCACTCCACATCATGCGAGATCATCCTTGTCATCGTGTCGTTATCATGGCCGGTATGTGGGGATGCCGTGGAGGTGCTTTCCCCGAGATGCAGCAACGGATCGATGCCTGGCAGGTTTGGCATCGGAAAGGGCACGATCAAGACTTCATGCGAGATCAAGTCTATACACGCCTGAAGCAGTCCGTGCTGGTCCATAGCGATCTATTCGCTTACCAAGGAGAGGAGTGCCGACCGTTCCCGACCTCTCGCATACGTGGCCACTTTGTTGGTTGCGTCATTGATCCCGATCGCGATGATCCAACGGATGAACAAGCCGAATTGCACGAGGCTCAGTTCGAGGGGAGAAGCATGCAACGCTTACCCGCAGCTCAACGAAAGCGACGCTGGGCAGTACAGCTAGAGCACTGGTTCCGTGGCTTACGGAGCCGACGAGGACAGGTAACGATCCCATAGAAGATTCCGCATACGATTTTGAGGATCGACCCTTCGTTTGAGTGCCGCGAAATCGTTGGCTTCGGGATACGCGCGACGAAACTGATCGAGCGTGGCGTGCAGTCGGTAGGGCAAATAGTAACGCCCCTCGTTCGACAAGGCTGCCTCAATCAACTCCCGAGTCCACAACTCGACGTCGCGGTGAGCGGAATCGGTTACGCGTTGCTTGTAGTACAATACAAAGCAAAACACTTCGACCGGTGCCCACGAAAGTAGGGAGGTCGTGTCCGCCGGCGCGTGCCGAATGGAGACATTGATGGCCCCGGTCTGCGGGTTCTTCAAGATTCCAGCCATGGCCGCAGTGAACGATTGAAAGTTCTTGACCGGAATGAAGTACTCTTGAAGAACATAGGTGGATTGAGTTCTCGGAGTCGGTTCGACCGAGGCCGTATCTTTGCTCGCTTCGAAATTGCGCCAAACAACCATCGGTAGCCTATCAAGGATCGATCGCTCCACAGTGCTGCGAACCGTATCTCCTCCAGGCAACTCTGACACGGCCCATATCGCATTTCGCTCCGTCGCATAGTTAAGCCCGCGAGGAACCAATCTGCGATCGTCGGTCAGCCGTCTTTCCGTTCGAACCCAGCTGATCGCTTTCGGTTGGTCGAAGTCGGGTGGTGTGAGGTCTGCGTTGTGAAGAACGACCTGCTGGCTCTGCAGAATATTCTTGGCAAACCAATCAGGATACTCCTCGACGGAAACCTTTTTCACTCGACGTTCTATGCGGCAGTTGTCCTCGAGATCCAATTCGATTTCTGTGACGATCCCTAGTCCACCGTATCCTCCGATAACAGCCCGAAACAAGTCGGCGTTCTCGGTTCGACTCGCTTCGACAAGGCGTCCGTCTGGAAGGAGCAGTTGCAATGCGCGGACAGAATTCACCAAAGGACCTCGCCCGACATATCGACCATGACAGTTCACCGACAAGGAACCTCCCACCGTGAAATTAGAAAAGCTCTGCATGATCTTCACCGACTGATCAAGGCGATCGATGCAATCTTGAATCGAGCGCCAGGTGATTCCTGCTTGAACCCGTATCACATGCTGTTCGGGCAAATAAGAAACCACGCGATCCAAACCTCGCATGTCGACATGAAGTGAATGAGGCGCGGCGACTTGGCCACCCATACTGAATCGCCCACCACCAATCGACAGAGGCCCCTCCCATCTCTCGATCGCTTGCTTGAGTTCCTCCACCGTTGACGGCCGAACCTCTCCGGACACGACCACGGGGTTCAGTCCTGAGAAGTCATTGACGGTTACATTGCCGGGCTCTTGAGCACATGTTGCCTGTGAAAGCGAATGGGTCGCAGCAGCGGCGATCCCTGCGGCAGCCGACTTGAGAAGGAGACGGCGTTTCATGGTCTTGATCCTTTCGCTTCAAGCGTATCGCATCAAGTAGGTGCGGATGGATTCGGAACAAGCCATTATGACCGATCTCTCGAACGTCGTGGCAGTTGAGAAACGTTGATCTCTACACCTTCTTTTTGGGGATCAGGGGGTGAAACGTGGCAAGGTTGAGTACAGTGAGCGGCGCAGCGTACAACCCCTCACCCCCCAACCCTCCGCCCCGGCGGACTTGCAGCCTCTCCCCGAAAAGCGGGGCGAGGGGGAGAAATACTGGGTTGAATTGGGCAAGCTAGGAAGGACTAGTCGCCGACTGCACGAACTCGCGTATCCTTTGAAGGGCATTGCCGCCTTCGCGGATTACGTCATAGCCTGGGATTCGCAAGATGCGATAACCTAATCGCTGCAAGAATTGATCTCGTACCTCATCATCTCGTCGTCCCTCATCTGTGAAATGCCCGTCGCCATCGACTTCAATGACCAGCATGCGTTCGACGCAGCAGAAATCAACCGTATACGGTGGTATTGGAAACTCGCGACGAAACTTCGCTCCGTCGATCTGACGGTTTCGAATCCATTGCCATACCGTTGACGCAAACTCATTGGAAGCGCGCCGTTGACTTTTTGCGAATTCAATAGCTTCGGAAGATCTCGCATTGCTACGCTTCATGAATGAGCTTTCTCGATTCGAGGCATCGAATAACTCACGCTTTGCAGTTGTGTTTTTTGATCTTCCTCACCTCTCATTATATCGCTGAAACTTATCTACTCGCTCCCTTCTCCCCCGAGGGTGGGAAGCTGCAAGTCCGCCGGGGCGGAGGCTGGGGATGAGGGGGTGAAACGTGGCAAGGTCGTTAAAGTGAGCAGCGCAGTATACAAACCCCTCACCCCCCAACCCCCTCTCCGCGCTGCAAGTCCGCCGGGGCGGAAAGCGGGGCGAGGGGGAGAAAGAAAGTCAGTAGTACTTGGCGCGGGAGGGAGTACTGCGTATCTTCCTTGCCTGCGACGGCCATAGTGCCCACGAGGCTCGGAACGGTTTCACGTGACGGGATTCGTGAAGGGAAGCGAGTGAAATTCTCGCGCGGACGCGCCGCTGTAAGGGACACTTAAAGGTCCAGCCCAATGTCACTGTGCCTTCAAAACGCATGGGAAGACGCTGGATTGTCCTAAGCCAGAAGACCTGCTCGCAAAGGTAGCCGAAGACGCCGTGTCTTTAGCCCTGTTTTCAAGTGTCCTCGCGGTTATGGGACTACTCGATATGCGACCTTGCGCCGAAAAGCAGCTTCACGCTTTCTCGATTCCTCTTCGCCGTCGAATCTTTCCGTCCCGCCTCGGGCACGACGCTCCCTAGGTACCACGCGACGCCGCAAGCCGATCCGCTAGCGGCTGGTACTCGGAAAGGTCGATGGTTATGTCTCGTTCGTTGTCCGTGGCTCCGTCCACTTCTTGCTTCGGCGTGCTCATTTGGATCGCGCTAGTTCCTTTACTCAGTCCATCGGCTCAAGCAGACCTCGTTACCTTTGATGAACTCAACACGTGGACCGCGACAGGCTCCACGGGAAGTTACTTCAATGGGAATTCGGGTAGCGGGCCCAATACCAACGGTTGGTCAAGTGGCAGTGTTTTCTTTGGCAACAGCTATGACGTCTTCACTTTCGGCGGTGTCGAATATCCATTTTGGGATGGATTCGCCTACTCGAATATTAACAACCCCGAAAAAGGCGGGTTCGAGAACCAATACGCCGCCAATCGACCGAGGGGGATGGGAGGTAGTGGCAATTACGCGGTGGTCTATTACTCTGAATTCTCGCCTTCTCCGCAGGCGTTTTGGAACATGCAGCGACCGTCGGTCCTTCAGTCGATCTATGTGACGAATACCGCGTACACGATGTATTCCATGCTCGACGGAGACCAGTTCACGGAAAAGTTTGGTGGGCCAAACGGAGATGAGCCTGACTTTTTCTCCATTCGTTTGGAAGGATTCGATGCCCTCGGTGGGACAGGGAACTCCACCGGTTTCATCGACTTCTTTCTTGCGGATTATCGATTCAACGACAATGCGCTCGACTATGTGATCCGCGATTGGACGCAGCTGGATTTATCCTCGCTTGGAATGGTTCAGTCGGTGCGGATTACTTTCGACAGTAGTGACCCGGGGATACCAACCTACGCTGCCTTCGACAATCTCGCTTTTTCGTCCGTACCTGAACCCTCGAGTTGGTTGATGTTGGCAGTGATTGCGGGAGGTATGGTAGCTCGAAGAATGCGAAAGCATCACGAGGTTGTGTCCTAGCCATGCAACGCTACGATCGTCGAGGGTTTACGTTGATCGAAATGCTGGCCGTGCTTGCGGTCATCGGTATCTTGA
>JALOQW010000391.1 GCA_025459275.1 Pirellula sp. | reverse complement strand
CAATCGAGGGCACTTGAACACCTCGCTCCACCACCGCCAGTGGCAGCGGCTCGCTTCCAACGTGCAGACCAGGCGCGTCTGTGGTTTGGTGATCGACATCACTTCCAAGAAACCGTCCAATCCACCCGGATCCCGTTCGCTCGTTCTTGGACGTGCACGAATGCCATATGTCCATCGATTCAAAATGGGAACGATTCGGCGACGGATATCCGACCCCTTGAACGATACTCAGTCTCCCCGATTCCAAAACCCCATCTAACGACTTCAGCGCCGGATGGAGGCCAAGCTCATCGTTCAGCGAGATGACTGCCGTTCGATCGATCTTCAGCTTGGGACGTGCCTTCAAATAAAGCTCGTTGCGATAGGGAACCACGGTGTTGAGCCCATCGTTGCCCCCCGATAATTGCACGACGACAAGAATTCGCTCGTTGGAATCGTGTCCCGACAGATCGTTCGCCAGGGACTGCATCCAGCGTCCAGGGAGTGCTGTATCCAAAGCGATTCCGGTTGCAACGGATGCTGCACCAATTGCAAAAGTTCGACGTTTCATGATCGTTTATGACAAATGAATTTTTGGATTGCGAGCTAGTAGAGACACCGTAGTTGCGAGAGAGTCATCCCGGTATCGCGCTTTCTCATCCTCGTGCAACGGAACCACGAGGAAGGAATCTTCGAGCCATTCCAGCCATGACTCCTTGGATAGCTTGTGGTCACTGCACCAAGCGTCGAGCGACTTACCATTGAAACGTGTGTTTGGATCCCCGAGGAGATCGACCACAAAGTTGGCGCGACCGATCAGAGTCGATGAATTGATCCATGCGCGTCCCCCATCCCAGCCCTTGACGTTCGGTGGATAGAACAAGCCTTGTCCCAACGGTTTAAGTCGCTTCACTAGCCGCTCCAGATTCGTAGTCGCCGAGAGACCTCGCATCAACTCCGCTGCAAACTCGACCGGCGACCGCACTTTGCGACCAACACTCCAAAGGGACAGCATCAATCGACTCGACAAGATACGATCGACCAACGCTCGAATCGAGTAGCCTGACTCCGCAAAATGATCGGCTAACGGATCGAGCAGTGCTTGCGGTGCTTGGGGTTCATCGCAGACCAGGTATCGAAAGACTTTGGCTGCGACAAAGCGTGGCATTGCCGACTGATTAAGCACGACATCGATCGCTTGATCCCCCGATTCGATTCCTTTTCTTCCAAGAATTTCCTTTGTGCCCTTGTCGTGCTGGTACTCATTGAAGCGAAACATCTTTCGCCGAATCTCCCAGCCGGTGAAGCATCGAGCCAATTCTTGCACATCACGCTCACTGTAGTTCCCTTCGCCCAGACAGAAGAGCTCCATCAGCTCTCGGGCGTAGTTCTCGTTGGGATGTGCTTTGCGGTTGGAGACGCTATCCAAGTAGATCAGCATGGCCGGATCCTTGGAGATTTCATGTGCCAGCTTGCGAAAATCCCCAACGGCCTGCTGTCGCAGCAATCGGTTCTGAATGTACATCAGTTCCGCATCCATCACCTTTTCAGCACCCGTTGCAAAGTGGCCGTGCCAGAACAACGTCATTTTTTCGACGATGGGACTTGGGGAGTGAAGGATACGATGCATCCACCAAGCCGCAAGAGCATCCACATCACCACCCGCGCGCACGCCAGATGCGAGCGATGCCGATTCCTGTTCGAATTCACGAAGTCGGTCTTGCAGTTTGGTCGACCCTTCGCCGTAGAGCATCTTCACGGCTTGTTGCGGATCTAACTGGAGTGCCTCCTTCCGCTCTTCGATGCTGGCGCCAAAACCGCCACGCCGAAAGAGGAACTGAACACGCGCTTCGTTCCACGGTTCATCGTTAGATGGTTCCCAAGGTTGCCAAGCCCAATCGGGATCGATGGCTTCGAGCGGCGTCTTTGCATCCACCATGCCAGTCACATAATCTCCTAAGCGAGTTGGGGCGATGGTTATTCGATTGTGTTAGGGCTGCCGATAGTCGACATCTACCTTGATCGAGGATCGCGAACCGAAACTCATTTCCATTCCGGCCTTTTCAAAAAGTCCGAGTAGGTTCATCAGTGTATCGATTTCACCCTCGGCTTCGGCCCGGGAGTGCCCTTTTTCCAACATATTCTGAGCAATCAATGCCTCGCGATTGCCCTCGAGAGCCTTATAAACCGCATCGGCTTGAATTTCCAAAACCGTATTCGTTGGATTCTCGCCTCCCTTGGACAGTGCGCTGGAAGAAAGGTCCGAATTCAACATTTTTCCAGCCAGTACCCGACTGCTCGAGAGGATGACTTGCTCTCCCTTAAATGCAATGGCAGGTGAAAAGTTGTATTGGATCGGGAGTCCATTCTCGTAGCTCCTGTCCGCATCCACCACATACTCCGACCAGTAGATCGGACCATGTTCGGTTGTGTCCGACATCAAATCGAGTTGGGGCTGCCCCTCCATCGCGCCCACAATATTGAGGAAGCCGACAAAGCTTTGGAAAATGCGCTTGAGTTCTTTGCGCATCAGTTCGGGATCCTTGAGCTGCGCCACCAGGGCGAACGCCGGCAACTCGATCGATGGCTTTGGTCGATCGTTCGACCATGTTTGAGGTACAGAAACGATTCGAATCTCGGGTTCTATTGCCCCTAAAATGTCCGAGCCAAAATCCTTCCCCGAGAAGAGAGTGGTCAATGTGTTGTCGGCCTGGGCCAATTCATCGTTGACTCTCTGATCGAACAAGTCCCCAGCGCGTTGCCACAGCTCCGAAAGGTTGCGATAGGTACTGAGCGACGCCAAAGCGCCATCCACTTCAATCAGCGGCAGGGCTCTGCCCTGGGCTTCAGGACCCACGTAATGTTCTCTCGATTCCGCAAACCATGCGACTTCGGTTGGAAACGAGACCTCGGTCGAGACACCTGTCGGTTCGAGATTGAGCTCCATCGACATGCTTGGCGCGTTTTGGAGCAAGGCCAACACGCCCCCCAGCAAGAGTTCGGCTCCGAAGTCCTTGGCCTGTTTTCGGAAGAGGTCGTTCGACGAGAAGAGCTCGCGGGCTTTGGCCAAGTCCATTTCCAACGTTGCAATGGTCTGCCCCGGCATCACTTTTTGCGCATCGACTACCATCAATGGCCCATAGGTTGCGGAGTTGCGCCATGGGGCATCAGAGAGCGACGAGTCCGATCCATCCAAATGCCGATCGATTACTCGTTTGGCCAACTCTTGTTTGTTCGTCACCATCAGCCATGGTCCGATGGCGGCGAAAACGTTCTTGTCGATGCCATAGCCCTGAATGCCTCGGTACTCAGCTGACTTGAGCGTGCGACCGTCGTTGTCTTGCCCTTGAGACTGCTTTGCGAACTCGAGGGCTTTCGTCAAAGTCCGATTCAGCCACTTCTCATCCTTGGTTCGAGTCAAGATCACAATTCCTTCGGTCTCAGGATCGAAGGCTGCATACAGTCCACCTGCGGTTAAGCGTTTAAGAAAAACCTCCAGTTTCATTCCCATGGCAATCTCTGCCACAGCCAATCCGCTGCGCGCGTTGAGTACATCCTTGGACTTCCAGATTTTCTGAAAGGGTTCGGAATCCGTAATCCATGATCGAAGCGGATGGTTGATCCAATGCTCAACAGGTGACAACTGAACGTAGAGGAGTGCCGAGTCGGGCAACCACTGCTCCGCTTCGGAACGAGCTTGCTTAACATCGATGTTATTGAGCAACTCCGCAGGGGGCTCGGACACATCCGAGTCTTGCGCGAACGCGGCCGGCAGCAATTGGCTTATTGAGATCAGTAAGACGAGAATCGGGATCGCCGTTCGGTTCCAAATAAGAAGTAGAAGACCTCGTTTGGCAACGCGTCGAGCTGGCATGGCAATCCCTCGCAAAGAGATGGGTAATGGATCAGCTAGCGACTGGGTCCGCAGGTTTGCGGGTTAATTGGACCAACGCTTGTCGCAATTCGCGTACTTTGAGTGGCATCGGCAGCAAAACATGGTGTGCGGATGTGTTCGCGCCGCGTATGATGTGCTGCTGCTTTGGATCAACCAGCATGATCACTGGAATGTTCTTGGTGTGTTCCTGTTGAACGAGCGTGTTGAAGGCTTCGAGGGCATGATTCCCGAGATCGACGGCGCACAGCACGACGCAATCCGCCGGTATCGTCTCTTCGGGTGAGAATCGCGCCAAGGCGCGTTCGGGGTCACTGAATACCAGGACACGATACCCCCGCTTCTTTAGTTTTTCACGAAGCAAATCCTGAAGCTCGGCTTTGCTTTCGATAATCATGACCGTCTTGCCTTGCCCCTCCATCTGCTCTTCGGGATCGATATGTTCCACGTCGGTTGATCCCCCGACCGCAACAGGAACCGCCGATTCCGGGTTTTGAATTCGCTTGATGGCAGCTTCGACATCGGCAAGCATTTGGCCAGGTGTCTGGTAACGCTTGTCGGGCTGGAACTCCATAGCCTTGTTGCAAATTGCGTAAACGAAATCAGGCAAACCAGGAGCCACAGCACTGGGGCAATCTGCGATCGCTTCTGGTGACGAGACATCCGCCAACGCTGCCAGACCAAAGTCCACCAGTTTGCAACGACCACTGGAGTGGACGAGCACGTTGGACAACTTCATATCGCGGTGAGTGATGCCCCGTTGGAATGCAAAGTCTAGGCCGGCGCAAACATCTTGAATCACGCGAAGACCATCCAATGCGTCGAACTTGCCTCGGATCTTGAGGATCTCTCGAAGCGTCTCTCCCTCAACGAACTCCATGACCAGATATGGGGCACGCGGATCGTTCACGATCTCGTAGATCGTCACGATGTTGGGGTGGCGCAATTCCAGTCCCATCCGACCTTCGCGAAGGAACTGTTCAATCTGTGCCAACTGGTCCCGGTGACGACGACGCAATACCTTGATCGCGACCACCTTACCCGTGTCGCGGTGAACGGCTCGGAAGACCCGAGCAAACGTTCCCGCACCGATCATGTATAGCACCTTGTAGGGACCATAGAAGTAACCGAGTCGCTCGCCGGTCAGCATTCGATCGAGCTGGAAATTGGTCAGGAGCCCCTTCCGAAGGAGGAGCGTCTTGATCTCGTCCAAACTAACCTGATCTGTCCGCAGTTCACCCCACAATCGATCAATCTGCTGGGAAGTGGCCAGCTCAAGATCGATGCAGCGCTGCGTCAAGGATCGAGGCGTAAACTCCATGGACAGTCGTGCTTAAAGAAGAGAGGTCGCGGGAGGGATCGTACGGTGATTATTATTAGCCATCCTAAACCAACTACGTCAGATTCGCAAACAATCAGCCGATTCTTGGAAAAAGACCGCATGAACCCGTCCCACGGTGCCGGTTGCCTACTCGTCGGAATCAGCGTTCGGATGATCGCCTGCATCTCCTTCCTCGCCGGTCAACTCTTGCAGTTGTCGTTGGAAATTGTCTCGCTCGCGTCGAGTGGCTTCCAAGTCGAAGACCAGATATTTCATATCCAATCGAAGTTGGCCGATCGACTCTTGGACTAATTGAAGGATCTTCCGGCGGCGATTGGTGCTCTCGACCACGCGTTGGAAGACGGGTTGGACAACCAGACGTTGGTCGTTCGGAAGGGAATCAATCACCTTCTGCAAATCGACCAACTCGCTCGGAATGTCATTGATCACGTTCTCGGTCGATTGTGCTGCCTGGCTCATGATGTCTCCTTGAAAGTTCGAAGGTTCGGGTACTGCGGCTTGTGTCAGGGCTGAAACTGAAATTCAAGAATTGCAGCTCCGGTGCCGAAAGCTTCCCTGGTGCCGAAACATTCACCGCAAATGCTTGCCGGTCAAGGACTTAGGAAATCCTGCGCAGTTGCTAGGGATTTCCTAGGCCGTACAGCTTGTTGCCAAAACACAACGTGATCCGATCTGGCGTTCTGATGCAACTCTTGATACAAGCAGGAGTTGCGCCGATTTCCTGCCGGAAGCGAAGGATGTTGCGGGTTCTCCACTTACTTTTCGAGTTTTGTTGCTCAAAGTCAACGCCCAGTCCGCTTGGATTGGATGCAGGGGGCGTAACGCGCGGGCTGTCGTGGTTGTCGGCCACGTGTTTGGTGTTGGTCTATTGCCTGCCTGCTCGCGGTCAACTGATTGAGACCTTCGATGGTCCTCAGTCTCGCTTCACATTATGGAAGGATGACGCCCGAGCCGTGTTGACCCGTCCGCCAAGCACGGAACCTGGGATCGAATCGATGGAGGTTCAGTCGGGCCACG
>JALOQW010000390.1 GCA_025459275.1 Pirellula sp. | reverse complement strand
TCGGAGTAGTGTTTAGCAGCTCTTCGACTTTGGTTTGCAATGCAGCGCCCCGCACATGAATCGCCGCAACGTTGCCATCCCGGCCGATCAGCATGGTGAACGGAATCGCATTGATCAACAACGATCTGGCCAAGGGAGTTTCCATTCCCGCTTTGCCTGGGACAGCACTGACGTAAACGGACCATGGCATTTTCTGTTGCGTCAAGAACGTGTCCAGATCCGATCGCTGGTCATCGAGATTGACTGCGATGACCTCGAAGCCTTCTGCATGCTTACTATCGTAGACCTTTTGAATGTTCGGGATCTCGGCGATGCAGGGCCCGCACCAAGTCGCCCAGAAATCGACGAGTACGACCTTGCCTTCGTAACGTGTCGGATCCAGAGGCTTTCCGTCGGTATCGACAAGAGAGTCGAGAGCGAGTGGTTTACCGATCGACTCGGATTTGGCCTTGAAGCCATTGATCGATTCCTGGATCTGCAGTTTCAATTCCTCGGTCTTGGTGGTTTCCAGTTGTGTGGCTGCGATGTCGTAGAGTTCTTTCGCAAGATCCGTCGTTCCCATGTATTCGAATTGCGTTGCACATTGAGTCAACGCCAACGCTGTCCATGGCGAGGGAACTTTTTCCATGAGTTGCTTTGCCGTTGCGCCCACTTGGACGGGGTCTGCAGACATCGCCATCCGTGTATCGAGGACTTTCAAGTAATTCTCGAAATCGGGCAACCGTTGCATTTTGAGTCTCCAAGCCGCCATCCCCATTTGCGGATTGTTGACGTCGCGAAACTTGGCTTCCAACAAATCCACGAGCTGATTGGTCGCTTGTTCGGCGTTGGTGTTCGCTTCCCCCTCACCCTGAGCCGCGAGGGCGTCGAGTGCCTGGGCTGCTTGAACAACGCTGGTGAAAATCGACACGTCAGGTGTCTCCATTTTCTCGAGCATGCTAGCTGCGATTTCCACCACGGACTCCGGAGTTGCGGATTGGTTTTTCATGTCAACCACGGCCGACATCAATTGCATCCGCTGAGCTTGCAATGCAACTTTCGGATCTTCATGGCTGGCAAGTTGTTTGGCGACGATGCGCAGTTCGTCCGAGGAGGGTACGTCTTTGAATTGAGCCATTTGCCCCAGGGCTTCCAGTTTTCCAATCAAGGCTCTGGATTTTTCTTCTGGAGTCGAAGCGACTTTCTCCAATCGTTCCGCCGCGGTCAGCTTGATGCGAGACACAGCCATGCCGCGATCCAGGATGACATCATCATTGATCATTCTGCTGGTCGCGTCGGCTTGCATCTCTTGAAGTGAGCGATCCACGGAGCTGAGAAAACGCATGAGCTCTTTCGGATCTTGAGAACTGGTCATTTCCAGTTTCATGTAGCTCTTGGCCGCAAGTGAAGGGTCGACCTGAGTCGGATCAAACGTTGGGAGTTGTGGCGTGGTTGGGATCGACGGTGGCTTAGGGACGGATGCCTTGTTTGCATCGGAGGCAGCAACGCTCGGCGGAGTTGCTGGAGGCACAGATTTGGACGGTTCGGATTTCGACGGCGGGGATTTTTCGTCGGCAGGTTTGAACCCACTCGATGCGGCTCGCTCACTTTTTTGGTACGATGTTTTCACCTGGTACTCCTTAGTAATACGTCTTTCCGCCCGTCGTGTCCTTAGCTTGAACCATCGCACGGATTGTGGCAATACTGCTTCCTTCCGTTCCTCTTACCATTCATCGTCAAAACCTATGAAAATGATTCCTTTGGCCAATGGAGACGCGTTGCCTTCGGTTGGACTGGGCTTTTGGAAAATCGATCGCTCCCGAACCGCCGACGTTACCTTGGAAGCGGCGAGGATCGGTTACCGACACTGGGATTGTGCGGCGGATTACGGCAATGAAGCCGAGGTCGGCGAGGGGATCGCAAGGGTGCTGGGAGATCGCGTCTGCAGCCGGGACGAAATGTGGATTACGAGCAAGCTGTGGAATACCTATCATCGTCCGTCGCACGTGGCTCAGGCGTGCCGTCGGAGCCTTAAAGATCTCCGGGTCGATTCGCTCGATCTCTATCTGGTTCATTTCCCCATCGCTTTGGCCTATGTTCCTTTCGAGGTTCGATATCCGGCGGGTTGGTTCTTTGATCCAGAGGCAACACCGCCGAAGATGATTCCCGATCCGGTCCCTATCGCAGAGACCTGGGGAGCGATGGAGCGATTGGTCGAGCAAGGCTTGGTCCGGCATATCGGGATCAGCAATTTCGGAGTTTCCCTCGTGCGGGACTTGCTTTCTTATTGCCGCATTCGCCCTTCCGTCTTGCAAATCGAATCCCATCCGTACCTGGTCCAACCGAAGTTGCTTCGGTATTGCCAATCGGAAAGACTCGCCGTAACGGCTTTTTCACCCCTCGGAGCTCCATCGTACATCCCGCTGGGAATGGCGACTGACCAAGATTCGGTACTCAACGACTCGGTCATTGTCGCGATCGCCTCCGAGCTTGGCCGATCACCCGCCCAGATCGTACTGCGGTGGGGAGTCCAGCGAGGCACTGCAGTGATTCCGAAAAGCAGCTCCCGAGAACATTTGATCGAGAATCTGCAATTGTTTGACTTTGAATTGTCCGATGCACATATGCAGGCCATCCAAGCCCTGGACCGAAACCAGCGATTCAATGATCCAGGTGTCTTTTGCGAGAAGGCCTTCGGCTGCTTCTATCCGATCTACGAATGACCTCGATTGCGTCACATGACGCAGAACACTTCGGCGCAACCTTTTGTTTAAGGTTTTGCCTCCGATGCGGCTTTATCGTCTGGAAAGAGCTCTGCGTACGTTTTCCGCATAAGCTCGATATGCTTCGTTAGCCGTTTGCGCTCGTCAGGAAACTCGCTCTTTTCGCTTGCAGCATCGGATTTCGAGATGCAATCCAGCAGCAGTTCCTTCGCTTTCGAAACGTCACCTCGGTGGAACCATATCCTCGCAAGGTCCGCCATCTCTTCCGTTTCGTAGTAGGTATCGTGGTCGGACATGATTCGGATCAGGTAGCGTTCCGCGAGATCGTTGAGTCCCGCTCGAACAGCTCCTCTTGCGAATGTCCGGTAGCCCAAGAGATGGTCATTGTAAGGGGCCATCCTTTCGAAGAACTCGCTGACCTCCGAGGAACGCTGGTTCGCAACGAGCGCATCGACATAGGGGAGAGTGATTTTCCCGACCGCGCTGAAGGCATCCAAGAGTTCTTTTCGAATCGATTCCTCTTCCCCTTCCGTTGCCGAAATCAGTTTGGGGACCAGAAGAAGGAGATTGTCATTCTTGGAAATACCGCGTGAGGCTTCGCAGTACTCCAGGTACTGTTCCATGTGCTGTGCCAGCAATCCTTCAAACAATTCGACTTTGCGATCGCTGGATGCCGTTGGAAGCTCATCGAGGTAGCGTTCGAAAGTGGAGAGCCACTGCGGGATGTCGACCGGAGCGGGAGTGTGAACCATTCCCTTGCGTTCACCAGGAACAGGGAACCCGAGAATCTTTCTGCCGACGTGCAACATTAGCACCGCATGCGAGTCCGGATCGAGTGGCTGTTCGTTACTTGGATACCATGTCGTATCATCACCATCAAATACGATGTTTCCGAGTTGATCGCCAAGTCGAGCTTTGGCCAAGGCTACGGTACGGCTGGATATTTTCAAGCGTCGTGAGACTTTGGCGGTCGCAAGCCACTCAAGATCGGAGATCGGTTCCCCTTTCCAGGACGCAAGCAGTTCGTTGAGTTTGGTTTCATCTGTTGCATCCGATTCTTTGATGAGATCCTCGTTTCGCATTTCCCAATACGCGTGAATGGCATAAACATCCTCCGGCGGTCTTTGGTGCATCTTCATGGTGAAGAAGCACCACGTCTGGCTTCCCACCAGGCCGCAGTCTTCATCGTCCTGATCGAGCCCAGTTCGATCTTTGAGTCGATATCGCAGGACAAAGAAATCCGACGGTTCTTTTTGCAAGGGCCATCGAAGGGCGCGTTGATCGACGATCTCCACTTGATCCGGGATGACGCCCAGTTCATTAGGATGGGACAACCAGCCAGAGAACTCCGCCCGCGCGCGAAATGCGGGCTCTCGCGCGGCCTCAGGAATCATGTCCGGACGTCCGATCTCCTCCAGATAGCTTTGAGCTCTCGATGAATGGCCGATCTCGAGGCAATAATTTGCCAAGGCCTGCAAGCCTCGTTCTTTGCCAGCCCGTCCTGCCGCCCAGGCCCCTTCGATTTGGACATCTTTGTTCGGATGTTCCAGCGCCGCTGTGATCAACGTTTCAAGTTCGGGCTCGCTTAAAAATGCAATGGCAATGGCCGCGCCGTGGGCTCGGTCGAAACGCTCTGGGTCCGGATCTTGGAGCCATGCCAACAGCCTTTGCTTGCCATCGTCGGTATCAAACGGGTGCGAAGCGTTTTCATCCTGAAGACAGATATCGTTGGAGGTACTCAGCAAAGTTGCCGCGATGCCGTCGACTGGAAGTTTGCGATGGAATGGTTGCAGGAGTCGAGCCCTGAACGGATGGTCTGCCGTGAATTGAGCCAGCGTGCTCCACCACAAATAAGATTCTGGCTGAAATGGCATCTTGATTGCGTCGATAATGTGGTTGGTCCCCTGCAAGGACGCGAACTGCGCTTCGGTCAAGAGGATTTTGTGAAGCAGATATGCATTGCCATCCGCGGCTGCTTGGGGGGCTAGCGCATCGAACATCGAGCGCAGGATCGTTAACCCATCGGTCGAAAGAACGGCATACGCTCCTGAGTCCACATCGTCGACCAATTCAAACAGCTCAATCAGCTCGACGGCCGCAGAGTCATATGCATTGAGGTCGAGAGATTCCAATGGAAGGGACCGGAGCGCATCGCAAATCGCCTCTGCATCGCTTCGAAGCGCGAGCTCGTCGAGTTCCAAAGCATCGATCCGATCGGATAACCCTTCATTCAAACCAGCTTCGATCGCTTTTTGCAGGGGTGTGATGATGATGCGTCGCTTCGTAGGGGGCGAGCCTTCATCCTGGGCATGCAATGGTCCAAGGAGAGAGATCACGCACATCAAATAAACGATCCGAACGAGCATCTTTGTCCTCGCGTTAACGGCTAGATGCCCATATCTGCCAATCGCTCGGCGATCATCGATAATGTCCTTGTGAGTTGGGGGTGGTGGGCTTCAAAATCCTCGATCACCTGATTCACTCTCGATGACAGGCTCGCGTCCAAAGAGCCATTCTCCGCCATTTCGCCCCCCGATGCAGCGGCGGATGCTCCTCCCGGGGAGGACACCGTTTTGGTGGTTGCGGAGCTCCCAGTTTGGGAATCAATCGCGTTTTGGATCTCCGTCGCCAAAGCTTTGAGGGATTCCACTGTCCCGGCATCCAGGCGGGGATGCTCGGCTAATTCGTCGTGGAGACGCTTCAATACCTCTCCTAGTGTGTTTGTCATCATTGGCACCTCCAAAACAGCATCGTGACAAAAGGAGGGAGATTTGCCAATTGGTGACATCGGCCTAAATCATGGCAAATGGGGTAATCTAGGGCGACTTGGTTGACCCTAATGCTTGCGATATGTAGAATTGGTTAACAAGCGGCATTCACGCCCGAAGGATATCTCCGCTCCTACCTTAAAATTCTCGAAGTTTTGTCGAAAGCCTATGGCCCGAGTGTTTCTTGTTGCGCTGGTGTTTTGCGGTTACTGTGCCGTTTCGCCGTTCGCCCATGCGAATCCTATCGTGGGAACGATTGGATTTAATGTGGACGGTCAGATCAATCCGCCATCCGGTAACCTCAATCTGGGTTTTGAGATTTCCGACATCGTCACGAACAATACGGCGGATGGTGATTGGGCTGCATTCACGAACGGGACTCCTGTGACGTCCTTGATGCAATTCGGAGACTTTCCGAGCAATGGGAGCACCTTCAGCTTCAGCGATCCAGGGTTTGGAACGTTTGAGGGAACCGTCGAGTTCGATTCCGGACAATTCGGAAGCCCTCTGTTTTCGCAGCGTCAGATCATCGTGGTCGGGGGGTTCACACCCGGCTCCACGTTGACCGCTCAAGGCTTCACCGATCTCGTGAATGGACAATTGTCGGTCATCATCCAGAGCATTGGTAACGGGGGCCGTTCATCGTCGATTGTCTTCGGAACGGCGGCCGTGCCGGAACCTGCAAGCATCGCCCTTGTTGCTTTGGGCATCTCCGCCCTCGCGACCGGTAGGGGGATCCGAAGACGTCGATCCAACGCTCCCGTTCTCTAAAGCATCGAAATCCATT
>JALOQW010000389.1 GCA_025459275.1 Pirellula sp. | reverse complement strand
CCCCAATTGCCATGTATTGTCCTTGGCGTTTCGTCATCAAGGCAAGTTGGTTCCATTAACAAGGTTCATCGATTCTAAGGTCAACTTAGACTTGTTGGCGAATGGGCTCAGCTTCACTCGAGACGAAGGCAAGCGATTGATGCAATTGTACCTGGCCCGAAACCAATGCTGCGGACCTGGGGGATGCGGAAGCGAGTCGGAATCCCCGTCGCTTCCGGTTGTCAATCTTTCGAATTCAACGAAAAACTCAACAAAGTCGATGGCCTCTGTCGCCGATGAGTTCATTTCAAAGACGATCGAACGCCAAATAGGTGCGAAGGAACTCTTTCGTATCACGATAACCTCATTCCTGGACGCCTATAACTTCGATGTCCGTCGGGTAATGAAGTGTTGCACCCATCACGTTTTGCCAACTGGGCACATCATCCCCTTTTGTGCCTACAACGTACTCTACCGCAACGGGCACGTACCACTTCCCGCGCTTCGTTGACCCCACCGCAAGCCGGTCGGGTTGATCGGCGACTTCGCGCGGCTCAATGTCGTCTGGGGGGAACGACAAGCCGATCCGATGTAGTCCAAGAGCGTCACCCAGAATTCGTCTCGAATCATTTCGGGCGAAAGGCGTACATGCGAGCAGGATCATCCCGTCGTTCAATCGCGTTGCAACGCAACAGCTTGATGATTCGCACGCATGGTTTCCCATTGCATTGACAATCGCTCGACGATTTCTGGATTCTGGTCCGCGACGTTCATCGTCTCTGTACGATCCTCGCGCAGGTTGTACAGTTCCCATGCTGATTCGCGTCCTGCGGCCACCAGCTTCCAATCCCCTTGCCTAATGGCTCGGTTCTTTTCGTGCTGCCACCATAGCACACGGTCTTCAGGGCATGTGCTCAAGGCCTCACTATTCCAAGGGGGAGATTTCGGTTTCAGTGCCTTCAAGAAGCTGTGACCGGGCAGTGGTGGTTGGTTGCCTTGGAGTTCCAACGATACTGGCCGCCCGGTTGCAACTTCGAGGATCGTCGGTACGACATCGATGACATGCCATGGGGAGTCGACGGGAACTCCTTGTGCAGGTACCGCGGCGGGCCAATGGACAATGCAGGGAGTGCAGATCCCCCCTTCGTGTACCCAGGTCTTATGCTTACGAAACGGAGTATTGCATGCCGTCGACCATCCCGGGCCCAAGCAGAGGAAACTCTCCTTCGATCCGGGGAATGAACCTGCGGCATGACCGTCACCGCGCACCATGATTTCGGCACTGGCGCCATTATCCGACAGAAAGAGAATCAGCGTATTTTCGAGTTGATTGTGAGCCTGGAGCCATTCAACCAGTCGTCCAATCTCCTGATCCATGCATTCGACCATGGCTGCATGTACCGCCATCTTGGCGATTTGGAATGCTCGTTGCTCTTCGTTCAATACGTTCCAGTCGCTTGGCAAGTTGATTTCCCCTGGACCGAGTTTTTTCATAGCATCCGGAAACGCATACGGTGGGCCTTGTTCCCGCTCGGTGGCTGATAGGATCGGACCCAGTCCAAGACCCGTCATCCGCTCCCAGCGTTCTTGGCGAACGCGATCCCAACCGATGCGATACAGTTCGAGATATCGTTCGACGATGGGTTTAGGGGCCTGAAGGGGGAAGTGCGGTGCCGTGAACGCGGCAAAAGAAAAGAAAGGGGAATCGCTGTGGGATTGGACATGCAGCTCCCATTGCGAAAGGATCCTATTGGCGATCTCGGTGCTGGAATAGTAGTCCTCGCCTTGAGAAACGGCTTGCAACGGTGCATCGTTCCATGCATGTTGCTTGGGTTGGAAATGCCGATCGTGATCTTCCAGGCGGTAGGAACTATCGAAACCCTGTTCCAGTGGCTTGCCATCGATATGCCATTTTCCAGAATGATAGGAGCGATATCCGTATTTCTTGAGTTCCGAAGGTAGCAGTCGAGCCCAACTGGGTCTTCGCCCATTGCCACCACTTGCCACACCGTCGACCTGATCTCGACGAATCTGCTGTGCGTAGTAACCCGTCAGCAATGCTCCGCGCGTCGGCCAGCATCGCGCAGTGTTGTAGAACTGTGTAAATCGAACACCATTATTGGCTAAACGGTCCAAGTGGGGCGTCGCAATCTCCGAGCCATAACAGCCTAAGTCAGAAAACCCAAGATCATCGGCCAGAATCAAGAGCACATTCGGAGGCCTATTCGATGCAGTCGGCCCATCGGCCAAGCATCGATTCATGATTCCGATCATGAGCGTCCATGAGAGCAACGATAGGATGAACAACTTACTACTTCGGTGCACAAAGTTGTTAAGACAAGCGTTCATGAGCGAGTAAATTCAAGGAGAGAGGAAACAACTGGCAGTGACAACGAGTTTCCGAGTAAATGCCACAGGCGTTGCATCGTCAGGTGTTCTGGAAACCGAAAGGTCTCAGGAAATCCTAGCACATTCGCGATTTCGCGTGGTGCGAATCGTCTCAGGCCTTGATCAAAGCGAATGTACGAGCCCGCTTTGGTAACAACACGCCCATAAGAAGAACCAAAACATGCGGCCACCGCATCGGGCTGTGTTGGATCGACGATATCCAGAGCAGCAGCGTATCCGTTCGCAATGGTCGGATCGAGCACCAGTTGATTGAATTCCTGGGAATTCCAGTTGTCGCACAGCAATTGCTGCAGTCGTGGTTGATAGGTTGCTTTGCTGCGGCTGTTGGGTGTAGACCCTAGGGATTCACTCAGGGATGGCCCATTCGATCGGCTTGCGAGCACGTAGACCCGGGGTCTTCGATTGGGCCATCCAAAATGTGTTGGGCAGATGGTTCGATGTTGAATTCGATAACCAACCGCAGACCACGTCTCAGACAGAAGATCGAAAGCGCTCGAATCCTCGAATCCAACGACATTTTCAAGGACTACCATCTCAGGTTGGACGTGTGGCACCGCATGAATGAGTTGGACTAGTGATCGAGCCCGAGGATCGGCGAGACCCTTGCGATGCCCGCGTCGACTAAAGGGCGTACAGGGTGGGCTCATCCACCATAAATCCGCTCCTTGCGAAGCGAGCCAATCGTAGGAGAGCGTCTCCAGCTCCCGAATCCAATAGGGACTCTGGAAGTTCAATGCATACACCGACTGGCTGTCGCGGTTGATGTCGACTGCAGCAACAACGTCCAACCACGGGCATGCTGCATGCATTCCCCCGATACCCGCAAACAGTTCAAGCGCGCGCACGGCAATGGGCTTGATGTTCCAGCATGGTCGCGACTAGGGCTGTCCAGCCCGTTTGGTGGCTGGCTCCTAACCCTTTGCCGCTATCTCCGTGGAAATACTCATAGAATAAAACCAAGTCCCGCCAGTTGGGGTCCTTGGTATAGCGAGGATCGTTACCATGGCAAGGACGTGTTCCATCAGGACCGACCAGGAACAATTGAACCAATCGGCGTTCCAACTCGTCAGCGACCTGCATCAAATTCATCTGGCGACCGGAGCCGGTGGGGCATTCAATCATAAACGAATCACCAAAGTATTCATGATATGACCGCAGGGATTCCACAATCAAATAGTTGAGCGGGAACCAGACTGGACCTCTCCAGTTCGAGTTACCACCGAACATGCCGGTATTGCTCTCGCCGGGAACGTAACTCACCGAGCTCGTGCCACCATCGTGTTCGAATACGAAGGGCTTGTCGTGGTGTGCTGCGGATAAGGATCGAATCCCGTAGGGGGAGAGGAACTCCGACTCGTCGAGCATGTACGTCAATAAACGGCGTAGTCGCTCGGCTGACGGAATGGCCAGCAGCCGCATCCCCGCTTGGCTTCCCTCGGGACATTTTCGCTCCAGATAGGTCATGTACCGAGACATGTGCGGTTTGTGCTGCAGGAACCAATTCATCCGCCGCATAAAACTCGGCAATCGATTCAGGGTCGATTCTTGCAAGATTACGTTGGTGCACAGAGGAATCAAGCCGACAAGTGAGCGAACCTTGAGCGCCGTACTCCGACCATCTCGATAGAGATGGTCGTAATAGAAGCCGTCCCCATCGTCCCTCAAGCCCGACCCGTGCAGGGAATTCATCGCTTCGGAAATGGCAACGTAATGCTCAAAAAATTTGCTCGCCATATCCGAGTAAGCCTGGCTTTCCGTCGCCAACTCCAGCGCCATTTGCAACATCCCGCCGCAATAGAAGGCCATCCAAGCGGTTGCATCGGCTTGATCCAGGATCGCTCCGCCGGGAAGAGGTTTGCTCCGATCAAAGACACCGATGTTGTCCAATCCGAGAAAACCGCCGCTGAATACATGCTGACCGCGAGTGTCCTTTCGATTGACCCACCAGGTAAAATTCAGCAACAGCTTCTGGAACGTACGAGCCAAAAATTCCCGATCCCCTGATTGCTTGTAGACCTGCCAGCAAGCCCAGGCATGGACCGGTGGATTGACGTCGCTCAACGCCCACTCGTAGGCAGGAATCTGACCGTTCGGATGCATGTACCATTCGCGCAAAAAGAGCACGAGCTGACTCTTGGCGAATTCCACATCGATCTTGGCCATAGGAATCATATGGAAGGCCAAGTCCCAAGCGGCGTACCACGGATACTCCCACTTATCAGGCATCGAGATGACATCGCGATTGAACAAGTGTTGCCAGTCGCTATTCCGACCGGCCTTTCGTTCGACCGGTAAAGG
>JALOQW010000061.1 GCA_025459275.1 Pirellula sp. | reverse complement strand
ACCGATGTGGGTTCATCCAAGGACATGATCACTCACCGGTCGTTTTCCAGAATACAACCGTCGCCATTTCTCGAGTCAAGGTTTAGCGGTGCAATCGATCGATCCGCTGCTGCTCGTCACGGTCCTCAAGTCCCGGAGGGTATTGTTGGAATTTCGATGATGGCAAAGGCAAACTGCTCTGCCCTTCCAAGGTATTGAGCGCAGCGTCTTTGTCCCATCCGACACTATGCAAGATGAAATCGCGCACCCAGCTGGCAGGAACCGGATCGGGAGGGACCGCAAATCGAATCTTCATTTCATCTCCTGCTCCCATGACGATCAGAACATCATCATCTGCCTGAAGCAGAGCATCCACGGAACCGTATCGGGTAAATCTGCCTCCAAGCGGCGGCCATGCGGGCTTTGTCGATACCTTCTGATAATCGTACCAGTGAGGTTCGAACCATCGGCGTTTCACTTCGCGGCTGAATCCCCGGTACTGAAGTTCGGCCGACTGAATGGGGAGCCATTGGACTCGAATCGACTCGCCCGATGGCAGAATCGTTTCCGATTCCTTGGAGCGATCGATGCCGATCGAGGTGCCATAACCGAGGTGGATCCGGTCCCAGAATATCTGGCTCGAATGCTCGATCCGAATCCGATGGTCGTCGGTTTGGAACAAACCATCGAGCGGAACAACAATGGTCTTTGGCTTGCCGCCGGGGAAACCTGTAAACGGATTGGCCTCTCCAAAACTGCCATCGGGCTGGACGGTCAACAATCGTGGAGGTCTAGGCGGATTCAAGTCCGGGTTCTGATCGATGCCGATATTGAGCGACGTATCTGTTGGATAAATCCAACCCGTCAAAATCAACTGCGATGGAACGGCGGCGTCGATAGCTCCGAAGTCGATCTCGAGAAAACTCGGCTCGACCAGACCTTGCTTGAACTGCCGCTGGAACGGAATCGCATAATCTCCATCGACCTTAGTCGACGCTTCGGTCCAGTCGCGTCCATAGCTGTCGACCACTAGCTTCGGTGCAACGGTTTGTTCGTAAAACCACAGCTTCGGTTCCGCGATGCCTGGTGGCCCCACTTTTTCGTTGGAGTAGACTTCGATACGTTCGGGGTGGTCCACGTGCATGAGAGCCACGTGATCAAAGTAAGCCGTCTCCCAGAGTTCCTCTGTGATGCGCAATTCGTAGGCATTTTCGTGTGGCTGCATGTACTTGCCTGGAACCAACAGGTATTCCCATCTCCGATCGGGAAGCACCTTGCCTTTGGCGACTTGCAGCCCAAGAGGGGCGTTCCAAAGCAGATCGGTCACAAGTTGCCATTGCTTGCCATCCCAGCCGTATAGGAAAGGGCAGGAACCGATAAGGACCTGCTTTTCCTCCAGAATTGAATTGTTCTTTGGTTCGATAACACCTTGTGTCAGACCATTGACGAAGATCAAACGCAACCAGTTAGCGCTTTCGGAACCCAAGCCGAAATGAACGGCGTCATCGTCGATAACCCTTGCCTGGTAACCGAATGGACCAAAGATCTCGACCGTAGAGCCGACGGCATACTGGTTGTTGCGACCGCCACCATTTTCATCGCTGATTCCTTTCACTCGGTAAACCAAGTGGTTGTTCCCCTCGATCGCTGTGGGGGCGAGAATGACCGGTGCGCCGTTATCGATCACCGCAATATCCATCCAGCCATTTGCATCCGGGTCTCCCAAAGAAAGCGATGCAAACGCGTCGTTGTCCGAGGTCCGATTCATCAACGGAACCGATTGAAAGACCCAATTACCTTGATTGAGCCATAGTTGCAAACCATCGGTTCGAGCTTGAACCAAATCGAGCCTCGCATCATTGTTCCAGTCGACGGCAACAAGTTTTCCGCCAGATGGCTGCAGCGACTGGTGAAGGGTCGTGCGAACAGCGCGGCCAGGATCGGTTTGGGTTCCTAGCAATACGTTGCCCGCCCAGTCCCATGAGTAATTGTTGTCGAAATCGCCAAAGACCAGAGACGACGAATCCGCGAGGCCGCTCCAACCGTCCCCCAGTTCCCGATACCGAAACTGGCCATGTTGGATATTTTCCATCACACCCACTCGGTCCTTGAATGCCAGAATCAAATCCAGATCCACATCGCGATCGAAGTCCAGGGCAGCGATAGCGGTGGCAGGCTGCGTTGCATCGGGAAGCAAGCTCACATCGTTTACATCCCGAAACTGGCGATTGCCTGTGTTTTCGCGAAGATGGAGCATGCCGCCGGCCAAGATCGCTAGATCCAAATCACCATCCGATTCCCAATCGATTGGGACGACCGCGGTGATTTCACGCAGATCGGATAAGCCGATATCATCCGTCAGCAGATTCCATTGGGGGGCATTATCCAGCGGTGGCGTGAACTGAATGATGGAGATCCCTTCCGAACCGAAAAGGATGAGGTCGCGAATGGTTTCGTGCCTCATCGATGCCGTAATTTGCGACTGGCGATCATTCGGATCGGCTTCTGAGGGAGCGGCCTGACCTCGATGGGCGTCGACCGCAAACAAATCGGCTGCCACGACGCCTCGTATTGGAGCTGCGAGCTCTGTGCTAGTGAGTTCTCTCCATGTCCACTTCTCGTCCAGGGTACCGAGCAAAAGTTCGCGGTCGGTCCAGGCAAGCAACTCGGCTTTGGTATCGACATTCCAGTCGAACCATTTTACGCCTCGGCAATTGCTGATGTCCAATCGATGTGACGTCCATGTTGGAACCTTGACCTGTCCCGTGTTCTTCTGGCGCTTCTCGAGCAGACCGGCAATGTCACTTAAGTCCAAAAAGGCCAACTCGCTGACGTCGATGCTCTTCGCATCTGCTTTACTTCCTTCGGTGAATTTGGCTTCTCCGACCCACCCGATGAGGATGCCCAAGGCGGCATCGAGATCTTGTTTGCCGATCTCGACGGCCCGGCGCAGATCGCTGAGGTCTTTGGGTCGCCGCTCCATTTTCCACTTCCATTCGAACGGCTGCAGCAATTCAGCCAGAGGCTCGACGAGATCGAGAGCCGTTGGATCTTTGGCTTGAACGAGCCGTTGGATCAAAAGACAGAGCAGATAAATGTTGCGCGGATTGGCTCTCTGAGCTTGTCGCAGCGGTTCGAGCGTTTGCTCTAGGGCTTTGGGGTCGACTCCACTCATGACTTCGGCAGAGTTGTTGAACTGAGTTACCAAGAACGGATTCGTTGGAAACTTGGAGACGTAGTCTTTGAGTTTTTCGAACAGCTTGGCCTGCTCCTCATCGGCGATGATGGGATTTGCAGCTGCCAACACGGAAATCCATCGAGCATCCCGCAGCACATCCAACTGGTAGGCAATCGGATCATCGGGACGCATGCGGCGATAGTCTTGAATCGCTTTCTCGCTCCGTTCGAACAGCTCTGGAAGTTTCGCGCGAATGGCTTCCACGTCATTCTTCGTATCCTGCGCCAGGTCGATGTGGTACTTGACGTTTGCCAAGGCCGCGATGGCCGCATTGCGGACGTAGGGGACTTCCTCGGGTTTTGCTTGCCGCAATTCCGCATAGAGCGCCTCAGCTTCATCGTAGCGGATATTTTCTAAGGCAGCCGCCGCACGGGTGGCCAGTGCGAACTGTCGTTCGGAAGAGATGCCTTCGAGCGGGGGAACCGAACGCCTCGATTTCCAATTCCGCCAAACGAGTCCAATAGCAGTTAGGACCAGTGCCAATGCCCCAAGGCTGACAAGAATCCACAATCCATTCCTTCGAGGAGATTCGTTCATCGTCTCAGTTCGTGTTGAGGCAACTCGGCTCAATAAAGATCTTGATCTCGGGCATGGTGAACGCCAGTTCCCGAAGTTCGTTCGGCTCGAGAGAGCCATGCGCGAGGATCAATCGAAGTTCATCGAAATGCACCAATTCGTCCCAAACCAGGGGATCGATTTGACACTCTTGGATGTCAAGCGCGACGACTCGCGGGAAGGATGCCAGCAAGCGAACGAATCCTAGATCGATTGGGATGTTCCTCGCCACTACGGCACGAATCCCCTTGCGAGACTCCAATGGCAACCTTCGGACTTCCTTGAGTTTGCCCGTGTCATCCCGCTTCGGATAAACATGGGCGATTTGCTCTGGATCACATGGGGACAAGACAAAGGCGTGCCCATCATTGGAAAGTTCGACGGAAACCGTTTTCTCTTCGCGGGACCTGGCCAAGGTTGCCAAATAGAAAATGTAGGCGAAGACCATGATGACGAGTGAAAACGTATGCAAGCTGCCGTAGGTATTGTCGTCCATAGCCTTCAGCCCCGACGCGGTAATCGCGAAGAGGGTCGTTGCAACCACTCCCGCGATGGCGAAATGCTGATACCAGTGTTTGCGGCGAACAATGGACTTTGCCATGACAGAATTACATCGACATGGTTACCGGACGAAGTGGGATGCACAGGATCGGCAAGGAGAGTGTCAGCCAACCGAGTACTTGTCGTGTCCAACCCAAGTCGACATCATCATCGCGGCTCGGAGGATGAGCTACTCCCATCAAGGATACCAACAAAAGCATGACGACAAACAATCCCTGTTTGTAGACGATCGCACCGTAGATTACGTAGGCGATACATGCGGCATATGTCAGCCAACTAAACATCCAGGATCTTCGACCAAGGAGCCCAAAGATGACGTGTCCACCATCGAGCTGACTCATTGGAATCATGTTCAATCCCGTGACCAACATCCCGACCCATGCCGCCATCAACAAAGGGTTCATGTCGGTGTTGGCGATGCCTGGCTCGCCCAAATGCGACATTGATACCGCTGTCGATGATGAGAACCATTCCGCGAGCCCTTGAATCAAAACCGGCTGGCCAAATACGAACGCAGGACCGATGCCTGTGCGGAGAGGAAGTTCGATGACCAGACCCGCGATCGCGATCGGAATCGCCAGCACCATGCCGGCCAGAGGACCCGCAATCCCAATGTCGAAGATCTGGCGGCGATCCGCTTGCCGACCATCCATTAGGATCACGGCGCCACATGTGCCAATGGGGCTGATAGGAAAGGGAATGAACAGGGGGGGGGTGGAGCGAATACCATAAGCCCGCGTGACGAGGTAGTGACCGAGTTCGTGCGCGCCGAGAATCGCTGTAAGCGATAACGAAAAGATCAGCCCGGGCATCCAGTTGGCCAGAATGGAACGACGCACTTCAAAAAGGGAGCTCTGCATCCAAGCCCGATCGAGGATGTCGACGGGAGACCAGGCCGTTAAGCCAGCCCAAGTCATCGAGGCGATCGATGCAATCAACAGCAATAAAGGAATGCGCCATCGTCGAAACCATGTCCGCGTTGGGACATCGCTCACTGATGGGGATTGCTCCGCAGGCTTGGGAGACTCCAACCGGAACTCCAGTGCTTGCAATGTTTGCTCCGCACCCGGCGCTAGCTTCGGGGGGACCTCCGTGGAATCGTTCGACATCATGCCTCCCATCGTCCCCCATCGCGAGGAATTCCACAAGACGCTAAGCCCTGCGGCGGAGTTTATCTCTGGCTCGAGAGAGGAACGGTCCGATGCTGTTTTCCGCTAAGCCAAGGTGCATACCGATCTCTCGATAGGACTTCCCCTCCAAATGAAACATGCGGACGGCAGCAGCTTCTTCTTCCGACAACCCGCGAAAGGTCTCCGGCGCATTCCAATCCAGTAACTCTCCAGAATCCGCCAACGGGCTTCCGGGGCGATCCGATGAAATCGAATCGATCGACGTTCCTGAGCCCCGCAGCTTGCGTTGGGCCAGCCGACGCATCGTGATCCGCCGGGAAACCACAGCCAGATACGAAGCCAGCGAACTGTCTCCCCGAAATCGGCGGAGAACGGCGAAATCCTTGTCCAACAGGGCTAAAAAGACTTCAGCCACCATGTCGTCGCGCGTGGCATCGTCAAGTCGGATGCGAAAAGCCTGGGCAACGTGCCCGACCGAATGGACGATCAAACCCATGAATCGGTCGCAGAACCCTCGCCAGGCCTCATCGTTTCCCGCAAGACAATCGTTCAGTAGTTCACGATCGAGATTGGAGAGCACCACGAAATATCCAAATCACAAGACCTGTCGACATGACCTCGGACGACCCTGCTTCAATATTAGGTGGAGAGATGTTCGCCATCAAGCAAAATCAGGTTGCTTGACACCCTATACTGCACCGCCTACCATGCCTTGAATCGAGGATTATTCCATAGTTTTTGTTGAATTTGACGGACTGTTCAGTCCGATGGAAGCCTCGAAAGGATTCCGGTTTCTTAGGAAAGGTTCCACAACCCATGACCCACGTCGTGACCCAGCCTTGTGTCGGCTGCCGCTATACCGATTGCGTCGTCGTTTGCCCTGTCGAATGTTTTTACGAAGGGGACAAGATGCTGTACATCCACCCCGAAGAGTGCATCGACTGCGAAGCATGTGTGGCCGAATGTCCCGTTGAAGCCATCTTCCACGAAGACAATGTCCCAGCGGAATGGAAGAGCTTCATCGAACTGAACGCCGAAATGGCGCCTAAGTGCACCGTCATTACTGAGAAAAAGAAACCGCTCGTCGATTCCTGATCCAACCCGCTTCGCTACCGTCTTTTCTTGCGGTTGTTGCGCGATGCGACCGTAATAAAGATCATGATGGCGATCAAGATCGGTAGCATGCAGGTACAAAAAGTACCAAACACCTGAGATAGGAAACTGCTCTCAGGTGTTTGCGTTTGAATCGGAATCGATGCTGGTCCAGGGTTGACGGGTGGAAAGTTCGATCCACCTTGTCCGCTTGCTGAAGAATCGCGGTTTGGGAAGCCCGAGATCTCAGCGTTGTTCGGAGTCGCCAACGCTTGAAGAATCGCCCCTGCATCGACATCGTTAAGGGCATTGAGCAGTTCGAAATCGGCTTCGCTGGCGTTAGAATCTTGGTCGCTGTTCTCCGCGAGTATCTCGACGATCGCATTTCGCAACGAGGATTCATCGTCTGCCCGGCGATAACTGTGAACGCGGGTGGCTAATGAATGCTCCGTTCGCATGTTGACTCCAATGGCATCGATCACCAACCCCCGAGCCAAGATGTCGGGAAGATACTGATCGAGCAGACGCTGATCGGTCGCTTCGCCATCTGAAACCACGATCAATCGATACGTCCCATAGATCGACTTGGACCGGGCTCGGAGCAACTCGTCGGCGGCCAGTCGCATGGCTTCACCCAGCGGTGTCCCTCCGTTGGCCGAGATGCGGTTCACCTTGGCAATCGCATCTGGTTTATTCAATGGCCCTAAGGGTACGAGCCAATGATTGGTGGATCGTGCACCATTCAGCAGCAAGACTCCAACGTTCGTTCCTTCGGCGATCTGGGAAATCACTGTGCCCAGGGCATTTTTGGCTGCCTCCATTTTCCGAATGCGCGAACCTTGCATCCCCTCGTTCATCGATCCGGAGTCATCGAGAACGATGACCACATGATCGGCCCCGAAAGCGCGAGGTTCCGTTGCGAAGTACAAGGGCGAAGCGATCAGTGCTGCGGCGATGACGAATGCGATCCGAGCGTTCATTGGCACCTCTAGAAATTGAAGTCGGTAGGGGCAAGTGCTTCCGGATTGACCTTCACGATCCGAAACTCAACGCGCATGTTTTCTTTGGCTTCGTCCATGTTGCGTGGCTTGGCAATAATCGGTTCGAGAATCCCAGCTCCCACCGGGACGATTTGCGAAAGGTCGATGTTGATTTTGGATTCATTCGCAAACTTCTCGAGCGACTTCTTGACCGCTTCGGCTCTCGATTGGGACAAGTTGACGGCAGCTTGCATGGTCACCATGGGGTCGACGGCCCCACCGCCGAAGGTGCCGGCCTTGACCATCTCAACAATCTGTTTGGTATCGTTCAGATCGAGCGCCTTTCCATTCATGAAGTATCGGAAATTGCCGGGTTGGCCGACTTGTTGGATCACACCTTTGGCCATGCCTGCTTTTACCAGGTCCACCAGAGTTTTCGTCGGGTCGGCGTGACCACGGATGACCACGCGCGCGTTGCCGAACTGGCTGGCTTGCTTGAGAGCTCTCAAGAACTCCGCTCCGTAACGATCCGTAGAGAAACTTTGTTCATTGGGTTCAAAGTTGATGGAGAAGCTGACAATCGTGTTCGAATCTAAGTTGTCCCCCAGGAACAGGTCGGTCGCTTCCCCGGAAGGAGCAAACCGCTCGACGGACTTCGGCTCGACATACTCGATGCCAGCTAGCTCCGCGATCTTCTTGTAGTCGAAGTCGTTGGGTTCGAATCCAGCTCGAACATTCGAATACTTCCATTCTGTGGCCAAGCTTACGGCCCGGGACATCGTCTCATCGAAGCCGCTCGCGTTCGACTTCTGTTGGAAGAAAGCGATCTGGCCGGGGAGTCCCACGAAGGAGCAATCCAGCAGGAGACCATGCACGTCCCCTTCGAGGGTCGGCAGGACATCTTTGCCGTAGATGCGCTGGGCCATGGAAAGGATCTGTTCATACTCCTTTGCCATCTTGCTGGATTCCGAGTAGACCTTTCGCATCCCCACCAATTGTTCGGTTGCTTTCAGGTGACCGGCCACAAACTTCTTGACCCAATCTTGATTGGCATCGTACCAGTCTCGGCGAACGGCGTAGACGTCTGCGATCGAGCGGCTCATTTGAACGGTGCTATTCACGACTCGGGCACCAGCCACGGTCCCTTCGGCGCCGGTGCCTTCGGCTTCCAGGCCGCTGGTCAGGCCGATCATATCGGGTGTGATCACGCAGCAGGCATCGATGGTCGGATCGCGTCGAAACGTTTCGGCTGGGCCGTTGGGACCCGTGATGTCTTTGGTCCATACGATTTCCACGTCATTGCGTCCCAAACTGGCTGCCGACAATGAGTCATAAAGGAGCCCCACGTGCGGACCACCTTGTTGGCACGCGACTTTCTTGCCCTTGAGATCGTTCAAGGTGCGAATCGTCTTCCTCGCGACGATGTGGTCACCAGCACTCCAGGAGAGCTGAAGAATGATCACGGGTTTGGTCCGAGGATCTTGGCCGAGGACTTCACCTGCCAAGCCGATCATGTGCATCGTCCCACGCAACATCGGCGACTTGCCACTCAAATAGTTTCGAACCTGGCCAACGAAATCATCTCCGGGCTGAAGCTGCATATCCAATCCCAGCTTCTGGTAAATCGACCCAGGTTTCGTCTTGAGATCACCATTGGCTAGAAAGGTCGCGATATCACCACCCCAAAGGATGAATGGCACGTTGATGGTATTGCCTGCCGCGACCGGCTCGACCCGGACTGGGCCGACCAAGTCAGAGAATTTTTCCTGGGCTCGGACGGTGCATGCCGGTGTGAACAACGCAACGGCTACCAGCAGCGCGACAGGAGCGACTCGTTTCATCATCGTTGGAAGGATTCGATGCATTCTGGCGGTTCCTCATTCGGTTGGACAGATCGGTGTTAGGTGTATTTTTTTCGGTGGTCGATTGCCTTATCGAATGCCCATGGATTCGAGTAGGCGGATTTCATCTTCCATCTGGGCGCGTTCTTCGTTGGAAATGTCGGGATTAGGCAACAGGGATCTCCGCGTACAGTTGATCAAGGCCTGCAGAGTTTGATAACGCCGCGTTTGCTTGATGGCGGGCTGGAGAAAGTCTCGCACGATCGCTTTGAGTTCGTCTGCATCTTTGGGGGGGATCGCTTTGAACTGACTTCTCAACGCCGCAAACCCTGCCGACGAGAAATCCTCTTCCAACCCTTCCTGATCCAGCCATTCCACCAACGAGTCATCCAAGATCTTCGTTGGGCTCAGCATCCATCGAATGAATTCTTTACGGTCCTCTCCGACCGGATCGAGCACGGGAATGATCAAGTCGCCAACCCGACCAGGGCGCCGGATATCGGGCGACAAGAGATGAATGCGAGCCGTCATCAGGAGCCAGATGACACGCCCTCGAAGCTTGGTATCGCTCATCATGCCTTGAATTTTGCCGGTGAGACGGCGCTCGGTTTCATGGGCTCCTTCTCCAACACTCCCGAACTGCGTGTCTGCCTCGTCCACAAAGATAACGACCTTCTCGAGCGCCTCAAGCACACGACGCAACCTCTCAAAGATCACGTCGGTTTGTCCGAACCATTGGCTACGAATATTCTTGAGAACGAGAACTGGCGTATCCAATTCTGCAGCGACCGCTTCGAAAATGAAGGTCTTGCCTCCCCCGATCGGGCCCGCAATCGCAGCCCCTGGTAACGCGCGGTCATCGGGCAACTTCATTCGGGGAATAAGATACGTCGTCAGGAATTCCTTCAGTTGGGAGAAACCAATCACATCTTTCAAGGTATGGATCGGTTTCTTGAATTCGATGACGTCGTCCCCGAGTTGCGATTGAATGAAGTTCTCCACTTGGCGGGTCGTATCCTGTCGTTGGATCGGTTCCTTGGAATAATCCGAAGCCAACAGCAATTGCCTCATGGCGTGAACCGAGAGCCCTGCAGTTGCATCAGCCACCATATCGATCGAATCCGCGATGGCCTTGTTCCCGGATTGAGCGATGTGCCATTGCACGTAATGTTTTCGTCCGGACAAGTCGGGTGATGGGATTTCGACCGAGAGCACCTGAGGCAATCGTGCAATCCTGGGATGGATCAGACTTCGAGATTCGGCCAGGAGAACGACATTGTCTTTGCCATTGAAAAAGGCTGGGTCTCCAAACCAATCGGTCACAATCGTGATTCTGCGTAGCTGCGCATCGTTCATTCGCGCGACATCACCGTCACCTGACGGAAGAAGGATGTCGGCTCCTTCGATCAGGATCAGTAGATTCTCGCGAAGGCAGGCTCGGGAGCAAATCGTCAGTTGACGCAAAAACTCGAGTGCCTGCGTTGCGTTGCCGATGGCATCTCGCAAGTACTGATCGAATTCGCGACGCCGCAGTTCGAATTTGCTCCCATCTTGCAAGACTTCTCGCGTTGGGATTACTTCGACGGCGACCCCGTTCTTCCATGCGGTCCAGGCCTCTCGCAGTTTGACTCGGTCTTCGTCGCTGACTCGCACGGGGCCATTGAGTTCATACACGACCTGAATCAGGCCAGGCACCTTGGTTTTGTTTTGCAAGAACTGCATCAACGGCACATACTCGCGACCATCGTAATAAAGATCGTAGATATTGCCTGAAACGATGATCGATCGAGACTGGCCGGAGTTGATGATTCTCGCCAGTTGTGAGAAAAACGGATACGAAGCTGCGGGGGCATCGTTGGTTGGCAATTGAACGTTGCTGAGCTTTTCTGCCATATTGCGATTGGATTCCATGAATGTGCGGGGAGCGGAATTGGGGATCATCCGCCACTCTGGTGCATTATGCCACATCGGGCGCTCGCCGTGCGGTCATATCGACAAGTCATGGCGACAAATCGAGCACCTGAGTTGGCTATTCAGAAACGAGCGAGAAGCCTTCGATGCCTTGGACCACCGTGATTCGGTGATTCGCGGGTACGTTTTCTAGTCGTTGCACCTGGCTGTCAGGCCAATGAATGAGAATCGAGGAGATCTGTTCTCTCTTTCCCAGGCCTACATGTAGGGTGCTGGCGTGGGTCGAAGCATAGGATCCCCCACCAATGGCGTGCTTGATGCACTTGCGGTCCTGCAAATCGACCTCGATCCAAGCGCCGATGGCATCGCGGTTCGCGTTGGTACCAATCAAGTCGACGAGCAGGTAGTTGCCGAGGTCTTGTGAGTCGTTGACCACGACTTCTACCGGTTGTTCGAGCATGCTGACGACGAAGTCGACGTCGCCATCGTTGTCGAGATCACCGATGGCTAGACCTCGCCCCGCGTGGACTTGCCTAAAGAAGTCTCCTGCGGACTCGCCGATGGAAGCGAGTCGCTTGCCTTGGATGTTTTCTAGTAGATAAGGCTTTTGAAGATTCGTGCTTTTCACAGGCCGACGACTCGTGTGACCAGCGATCACAATCAAGTCTTCGTCCGCATCCTGATCGACATCCAGGAATGCCGTTCCCCAACCGACGACGGCTTGTCCCAAGGCCATCAAGCCCGACGATCGCGTTCCCAGCGAAAAATAGTTGTTGCCTTGATTCAAATACAGCTCGCAATACTCGTTCTGGTAGTTGGTTACGAGAATGTCCGGTTTCAGATTGCCATCGAAATCCCCGACCGCTAACCCCATACTCCCATCCACGATGTTGCGTGAGCCGAGGCTGGTTCCTGATTTAGCGCCACTCTCTTCCAATTCCCCTTGCCCTAAATTGATGAACAGGGTGTTCGGGTCTTCGTCATTGGATACGTACAGATCGGTGTCGCCGTCATGGTCCCAGTCGCATGCCACCACTCCGATCCCACGATACGCGAAATTGCGGAAGCGTTCCGAATGGTCGCGGAATGTTCCGTCTCCTTGATTGATCCACAATTCGTCCGGCTCTCCTGCGAAGTCGGCCGGCGCGCACCGATCGATCTCCCCTTGAGCGTTCAAGCATTGTTTTTCTAACTGCGGCGACCACACACCGTAGTGCGAGATATAAAGATCGAGGTCCCCATCGTTCTCAAGATCGAACCAAGCAGCGGACGAACTCCAACCGCGGTGATGGAATCCGGCCTGAGCGGTCGCATCTTCAAACGTTCCGTCTCCCTGGTTCCTGAGTAGTTGTTGGCCACCGTATCCGGAGATGAACAGGTCGGTGAAACCGTCGCCGTCCCAATCCCCGGCAGCCGCACCAAAGGAATAGCAAACACCTTGATCGCATTTGGCATTGGAAGCAACATTGGCAAATCGAAAATCACTCCGTTGATGGAACAGTCCGTTATCGACCATGATCGGCAGTTTTTCACCGCTGAGTCGGCCGCCACCTGGAATAAAGAGGTCCCATTGGCCATCACGGTCGAAGTCCATGACCGCGATGCCGCCACCGTTGGACTCGATCATAGCGACGAGCCATGCGCTCTCTCCATTTTGATATTGGAAATCGACACCGATGTCCGCGCCGTGGCTCGTGAAGATCGGGGGCTTCCCTTCCTTCGACTCAGCGGCTCGATTTTCGAGAGTGGCACCTGGCTTGCCTGAGGTATCTGTGTCGCGCGGCGATGGCTTGGTCGACTTCTTGGGGTCCGTAGAGTCTGTGCAGCCCCCGGCAATGAGAAGGGAGATCAGTGCCGTCAACGCAAGAACGTTCCATTGCCTATGATCCGTTCGCGAGTCGCGATTTCCGTCTGTCATTGCTGCACTGTCGGCGCGAGGAGCGTTGCAGGATCGACGCCGCTTTGTTCGAGCATCGCTCGTTCTTCCCTCGCCATTTGGATCTGCAGAATCGCGCGACGATGGACCTCGGCCGCAGTCTCTTTCCCTTCGCGATCGTAATAGGCCGCAAGCAATTCGTGGCCGCGAAGATCATCGGGGACCGTTCTTGATGCAACTTGGATGTAGCCTACTCCACCGGCTGGATCCAAATAGGTCATCATCATTTCACCCAATGTCATTCTCAGTTGATGATTGCCACCATCGACAGCAAGCTTTTCCAGCATGCGATCGACCTCTGGCCGTTTCGTCTGGCTGTCCGCTGCCTTGGCAAACAGCGCTTCACTCTCGCTCTGTTCACCCAATTTCGCCTTGCATCGTGCTTGAAGCTGCAAGTAAGGCAACGCATTCGGCCATCGCTCAAGAAGAATATCCGCTTGTTCGCTGGCTTCTTTGAAGCGCCCTGCTTCGATATTCGTTTCGCAAACCAAGGAGAGTTCGGGGCTGGGAAGCTTCGTGACATCCTTGAGTTGATTGAGTTGCTCGACGGCCCGATCCGGGTATCCAAGATTCAGCAAAGTTCGTGCATAACCAGTGATGTACTGAAAATTGTCAGGAAATCGCTCCGCCAACCATTGGTATTCCTTTTGAGCCTCCTCGAATTTGGCTTGTTCAATATAGACTTCGGCCAACTCCTGTCTTGCCCTTGGGAAGTTCGGGTTGAGTTCGATCGAGCGTTGAAAGGCTGGGACCGCCGTTTCCAAGTTGTAGTTCAGGGTCGCCACCACTCCTTGCCAGAACTCCAGTAGGAAATCGTCTTCGTACAATTCCTTCCACAGACTCAAGGTCTGACTGGCCGTAGTTGTGTCCCCTTGCGTCATGTAGCCTTGGACCATGGCCGCCAGCACCTCGGAACCGTGCGGTCCATATTGTTTGAGGAGTGGTCCTAGATTCTCTTTGACCGGGGACGGAGCCCC
>JALOQW010000060.1 GCA_025459275.1 Pirellula sp. | reverse complement strand
ACCGAAGCCCCAGTAAACGGCGGCCCTAACTATGAGGGTCCTAAGGTAGCGAAGTTCCTTGTCGGGTAAGTTCCGACCTGCATGAAAGGCGTAACGACTGGTACACTGTCTCAACCACCGACCCGGTGAAATTGTAGTTGTGGTGAAGATGCCACATACCCGCGGCTAGACGGAAAGACCCCATGAACCTTTACTGTAGGCTGATATTGGGTTGAGGTATGTTCTGTGCAGAATAGCTGGGAGGCTTTGAACTGGGGACGCTAGTCTTCAGGGAGCCATCGTTGAGATACCAGCCTGGATATGCTTTAATTCTAACTTTGTCCCGTGAATCCGGGCTTAGAACAGTGTCAGTTGGGCAGTTTGACTGGGGCGGTCTCCTCCTAAAGAGATGGAAGGGTCATCGCTCATCAGATAAAAGGTACTCTGGGGATAACAGGCTTATCGCCACCGAGCGTCCACAGCGGCGTGGCGGTTTGGCACCTCGATGTCGGCTCATCGCATCCTGGGGGTGAAGAAGCTCCCAAGGGTTTGGCTGTTCGCCAATGAAAGCGGTACGTGAGCTGGGTTCAGACCGTCGTGAGACAGGTCGGTCCCTATCTACCGTGGGCGCACGAAACTTGAGAAGGGTCAACCTTAGTACGAGAGGATTTGGTTGGACATAGCTCTGGTGTCCCAGTTGTCACGCTAGTGGCACGGCTGGATAGCTAACTATGGAAAGGATAAACGCTGAAAGCATCTAAGCGTGAAGCCCTCTTCAAGACTAGGTTTCGTAGCAGTAATGCGAAAGTCCCCTGGTAGACCACCAGGTTGATAGGCTGGATGTGTAAGCATCGTAAGGTGTTCAGCTAACCAGTACTAACGGACGAACGCTTGACCATCGGTATCTTGCTCTCAATCCGAGACGAGATTCCGATCAATCTCTATCGCATGCCATAGACCAATCCAACACAGGGCCATGCAGGCTACCGCTTGCATGGTTCTCTCCCGGTGACCATATCGGAAAGGATCACCTGTTCCCATCCCGAACACAGTAGTTAAGCTTTCCGAGCCGATGATAGTGCATACCAGTGCGAAAGTAGGTATCGCCGGTTTTTAAAAAACCCCGTTGGAACGCAAGTTCCCACGGGGTTTTTCGTTTTCATACGCGTTACGGTGAATCGCACGCAACGTATCTTGCCCCCTTTTCTCACTCCGAGAAAGAGGTGAGGTGGATGGCAACTTTCAGCCGAAGCGAGCGGTGGGTGTTAACCCGCTGTTTCGTTCTCCCGCAATCAATTATGAACCTTATAATTGGGATTCGATGGCAGTTTTGAGCCATGCGCGGGCGTAGATCCACCAGCGGTTTGCAGTGGCGCGTGAGACATTCATAATGTCTGCGACCTCCGCGATGCTGAAACCACCAAAATAGTGGAGCCTTACGAGCTCCGCGCATTGAGGGTTGTGATCGGCTAGGGCGTCCAAGGCGGTATGCACGTCGACGATCTCCTTTGGGTGTTGAACCAGGATGCGATCCAGATCGAGCGGCATCCGCTCGATGTCTCCACCACGCTTGCGAGCAAGTTTTCGTCGTGCTGCATCGACGAGAATATGTCTCATGGCTTCGGAAGCAGCTGAGAGGAAACTACTTTTCGATTTGAAGGTCAATGCTTGCTTGGCACCCACCAATCGCACGTAGACTTCATGGACGAGCGCCGTGGGTTGCAGGGTGTTTCCTGGCTTTTCATCGGCAAGTTTCCATTGCGCTACGCGACGCAGCTCGTCATACACAAGCGGAAACAGCTCCGCCGCAGCTTGCGGATCCCCAGCCTCGATTCGGTCAAGTAAGTACGTCACGTCAGACACGATGAGGGCACCTGTTTCAAAAAACAATAAAAGCAGAATGGTTCAACTAAGGTCGAAGGTCCTGCAGCGCGATCGACGCTTCTGATTGCAGTCGCAGCAATGTCTCGATATTCGGCTGTTGTGGTGCTGGCTCATGTGCGCGACGCGCTTCGAGCATTTCTTTTTCATTCTCTAAAAACAGGGAGGCCTGGTCGAATCGCTCCTGAGCGAGTTTGTGTTCCCCGAGTTTCGCCAATGCCATGCTCAATACAAAACCGCTTTCCGGATTCACGGTGTCGCTTTCAAGCAAGTCACGGCATTCCTTTTCCTGGCCGCATCGAAAGAGCGTCCATGCCAAGGCTTGTTTGGCCGACGCATCGTCCGGCATCCGTTCCAATCCTCGCCGACAAATGGCGAGCAATTCATCCGGCCGCGAGCAGAAGCGCTTACTGGATGCCATGACAAGCACAACGTCTGGCCAGAACGTCGGTAATTCAGCTGCCTGCAGGCAATGCAATCGCAACGCATCTAATACCTGTGTGTTGATTTCGAGCTGAGAATACGATTCGAAATTCTCAACGTTGGGCATCGCGAAAAAATATTTCCAAGTTCCTGAAGTGTCGATTCCCTTGGAGAGTTTCGCCCACAGGTTCGGGCCTGCGTTTTCGACTTGTATTAATTCCACGGCGGACCTTGCTACCTCTGCAGCGCAAGCCGTCAAGCTGCTCAAATACTCGGCTTCGATATGTTTCTTGTCGGCTTCGGCAGTGGCAGGATCTGCGTTAAGCATCTCTAGGCAATGTTCGAAGACCTTCTTGGAGCGAACCGCAACTGCGACCGATCCCCAGTAACTACGCGGGGCGATCACGTCTGTACTACGGATCGCGGCTTTTCGCTCTTCGCGGCTCGCGTCCAATAGCTCGATTGCAATCGAAGATGCATCGACATGATCCGATTCTTCAAGGCAAAGGACTGCAAGTTGAGTGAGAATTTGAATCTGAAACACGTACATTTCGCGGTCGTCTGGGTAATTTTCCGTAAACGAACGGAGGCGTTCGCGGCCTGTTTGAAGGATTTTTCTCGCTTGTTCCCGGTTTCCTCGTTGCTTTTCGCGGAATCCATGATCATTCAGTGCCATGGCCAGTGTCTTACGACCCATCCGATAGTTCGGAAATCGTTCAACGAGCGAATTCAAACGATCGAGACATTCGATCCAGTACTCGGCAGCTTGGACGTGGTTGCCTCGTGTTTCCTCGGCATTCGCAATCTTGCGAAGAACATCTCCGAGCATGGACGCTTCCTGTGGATACTCTGGGAATCGAATGCAGTATTCTCTTAACATACCGCATTGCTCGATGCGTGCTGCGAATTCCTCGTCGGTTCGTTTCAATCGGCCTAGGACAATCGCCATGTTTTGCAGGATGCTCGTTTGCGCTGCAATCGCCGTCCGATAGTTCGGTCGATCCTCGGCAAGGCGTTGCCAACAATCCTTGGATTCGCGATAGGCAGACAAACACGCTTCATTGTCCTTACCCCACCATAAGCGCTGTGTGCCTTTGGCTTTTAAGCTATTCGCAAGGGTGACCCTGTAATCAAAGTTGTTCGGGCTGAGCTCTACCAAGCTTCGAGCCAACTGAACCGAGAGATCTGCGGCGTCTCTTGCCGCCTGTTCTTTCGATTTGATGGGCGTGAGGTCACCCGCAACTTCGTACAGGCAAACGGCAAGCAATCGTCGCTGTTCGAGAGTTAGATCCCGTCGTTCAGAAATTCCATTCAGTTCGTTCCATACCGTATCGCAGTATTCGATCTTCTTCTCGGTCTCTCCGCGATTGTCGTGAATGCTTGACAGAAGCAACCGCGCACGGGATCGATACAGCCGACAATCCACGTTATCGGGATGCGATAGAGTCACTCGATCCGCCCTTTCGATAAGGGTGAGTGCTCCTTGGGAAGCCTTGTCAAAATTCCCCAGCCGCTCATGGATCACGCTTGCTCGATACAATGCGACAAATGATCCCAGTCGCGGCTCTGTGTCTGTGCGATCATCAGCTGATAGCTGCTCATATGTGGAGAGAGCTTTTTCCAAGAACTCCTGTTGGACCTCACCGAGCCCAGATTGCTGCGTGATCCACTCACTCGCGAACCGCGTGTACATATCGTCGATCGTCTGCTCGGCCAGGGCGAGCCGTTTATCTGCCAGTCGAACCTGCTGTTCCAGCAGTAACTTGGACTCGACGGCGCTCTGTTCCGCTGCCACGGCCCGTCTCCATTGCCACGTCGTCAGTATCAAGCCGATTACAAGACCACTCAATAGAGTGCCTGCGATTCCGATCGAAGCTCGATGCTTGCGAACAAGTTTCTGCAATCGGTATTTCCATGAGGGCGGACAAGCTAGAACCGGTTCATCGTTGAGGTACCGCTGGATGTCCTCGGCGAAACCACTGGCAGATTCGTACCGTCGATTGCGATCCTTCTCCATCGCTTTCAGAACCATCCAATCGATTTCGCTAGCTACCGAATTCGAGAACGTGCGATCGTCCAATCCGCAACGGTTGGCAGCTGTCGAAAGCTCCGCTTTGGGCAGAGTCGTCACGCGTTGACTTGGACGCGGTGGGTCATCTTCGCGGATGATCCTTCGCATTTCCTCGAAGCCCGACTTCATCAAATGCGATTGATCAAATGGTGTGCAGCCCGTCAGTAGTTCGTAAAGCAACACACCCAAAGAGTAGATGTCGGTCCGGGTATCGATATCGAGACCACTCAACTCCAATTGCTCGGGACTCATGTACAAAGGAGTTCCAATGACTTGGTTGAGTGCGGTGTAGATCGTGTGCTGCGACAAAGGCTGATGCAGGGCTTTGGCAACTCCGAAGTCGATTACCTTCACGATTGGCTTGCCGTCATGCAGAGTCACGAGGACATTGCTAGGTTTGATGTCACGATGGATGATCCCCTTTTGATGCGCGTGCTGGATGGCGCGACAGACGTCGACGAATAGCGCCATGCGTTCGCGAATGCCTTTGCAACTTTGATCGCAATAGGTTGTGATCGGGAGCCCTCGAACGAGTTCCATCACAAAGAAAGGCAACCCCTGCTCCGTCGTCCCGGCATCGAGAATACGGGCGATGTTCTGATGATCCATCATGGCCAGTGCTTGCCGCTCCGCGTCAAATCGGGCCAAGACACTTTTCGAATCCATGCCGGGCTTGATCACCTTGAGCGCGACCTTGCGGCGGACCGGTTCGACTTGTTCGGCCACGTAAACGATCCCCATGCCTCCTTCGCCGATCTGCTCCATGAGTCGGTAGCGATCCAACCGCTCCCCGAGTTGGATCCCATGAATCTGCGTGTCCGGGAATCGTTTCAAAGCGGGCCGCCCCATGAAGCTTCCGCTGGCCTCGGCATTGCGAACCAACTCCAGTACGCGGGCTTGCAAGCTGGCATCCTCTCCGCACTCTTGGCGGAGATACGCCGAACGCTTGTCGGGAGCGAGATCCAGCGTCGCGAGAACTAAGTCCAGCTCATTGATTGGGTTCGTTGGATCAGCCACAGTGGCCTCCCGTAAAAAATTCGAAGCGTCTGCAGGCACGCCATTCCAGGCGCGAATCTGCACCTGTTTGTCTCATCACGGATCAAAAGATTTCGCCGACGTCCTGTTCCACAACGTGAAACACCAATGTGGCACGACGCTCCGCCGTCGTGGACTCTGGCATGCATTGTCTCACGATTCCTGGCTTCCTGGCTACAAGGCTCTGCCTCGTAACCCACTGCCTAGCAGCGTCCCAGATCCGCGGTGGCGGACTCCGCCTGTCGGACTACGCGGAACCCAAACGACGCGGAGCGCCGTTCCACATTGGGAGACATCGATCTTGTTGACGGTTTTTGAGATTTGCGAAGTCTTGCCGCCGCGCATGAGACAAACAGCTCGTCGAACGCGCCCACTGAGCGAGGGAGTTTCTCGGTGTGGAACCTCCCCTGCCTGCCATTTACCCCCGGTGGTGCCTCGTTCGTGTACCGCAGATGGCAGAGCCCTTGTTCCTCTGACCTTCTGGAGAATTTTTATGCAAAACGCAACATCTTCCTGGTTCGCTTCCGCTCGTCGGCTCTTCGGAAGCGAGAGAACCAACCGTCGTTCCAACGCGAAGTCGCGGCGATTGCTGTTCGAAAACCTCGAACGCCGTGAAGTCTTTAGCACCGATTTTCTTTCTGCGTTCGCGATAGGAGGGGAGACCGGGAACGCCATTGTCAATCAGGTCATTTCGGACTCAACAGGCAACACTTATCATCGGGGCAATTTCAGCGGAACGATTGATCTTGATCCAGCCGCGACATACCCCGACGATAAAGATATTCTCACCGCGGCAAGTACTACTGGTTACATCGCAAAGTACGCACCCGACAATTCCCTTTTGTGAGTTCAGGATTTGTATGGAAAACTCACGCTCGACGCATCGGAAAACCTCTATGTTTCCGGTGGTTTCTCTGGTTCGAAACAAATAGGTTCTACCACCCTGGTGTCGGCGGGAGGAATCGATGGATACGTCGCCAAACTCGATGGAAATGGTTCCGTCCTTTGGGCAACAAGATGGGGTGGGGTCAACGACGAAAGCGGTTGGGAAATGGACTTTGATTCTAGTGGGAACATCATCACTGGTGGTCTGCGCTTGAACCCCACTACGAACGCTCGACTCGGTGTCAATGTTGCCAAGTTGAATTCGAGCGGTACAACGCTTTGGACGAAATATGTTGCGACCTATTCGCCAAGCATACCCGGCAAAGGGAGTTTTAATCTTGCAGCGGACTCGAGCGGTGGAGTCGTGATCGTCGGGGACTTTACCGGCAGGATCGACTTTGATCCGAGTTCGAAAAGTTATTTCGCTTCAACAGGCTCCTACAGTCAATGGGCAAGCTATGTGTTGAACCTGGACGCGAGTGGGCGATTCAAATGGGTGAAAACATTCGTCGGTACTGGGGGAACGGCCTACAATGATGCAAAAGCGGTTGATGTAGACGCCGCAGGAAACATTGTAGTAGGCGGTCGGTTCTCGGGCAGCGTCGACTTCAAGTCGGGTTCCGGCACAAGCATTTTGTCCGATAGTGGAGCGGGGGCGAACTATGTCACGAAGCTCAATGCAAATGGAGGTTTTGTTTGGGCGAAGGCCTTTGGTGGAGGAACCACAAGTGCGGACACATCCTTCTTGTATAGCTTGGCCCTCGATAATACGGGGAGTATCTACGTGGCTGGGTACTTCAAAGGAACGGTGGACTTTGATCCCACATCCTCTGTTCAAAATCGCACCGCCACGGTCGGTGGCACTGACATGTACGTCCTTAGCCTAAATTCATCAGGATCATTGAGTTGGTTCGAAACGATCGGAGGTGGGAACTTGTTGCCCCAGTCCATCGACGTTGGGGCCGATGGGTCCATCTACATAGCTGGCCGGTTCAACGGAGCTGTTGACTTCGACCCAGGAACCAACGAGCACATCTTGACGACCAATGGAACGGTAAACAAAGGCTTCGTGATTCGTTGGCGCCGAACGTGAACGAGACAATGCACGACGATCACGTTGGCATAGAGAGCATCAAGGCCAAGGGGATGGGGACGACGAAAGGCAGCAGACGGATCTTTCTTCGATTCAGCCCAGCGCTGATCCAGTTCCGCTTGTTGTGATGCAAAAAGGTCTGTGCCAAGATCGTTGGGTAGCTTATCCCAAATCAATGGTGCTATCTTCAGTTGCTCGCTCGGAGTACGGTGTCAGTGAGCTGGTCGTTTAGTTTTTCGTAGTCCTTCCGCCACTGAATAATCCTGTCAAGTTGCACAGCCGCTTCCGACTTATCCTTCACGCCCTGGAGAATTCGCAAGCGCTCCTCATACTTCTTGCAGATTTGCTCCGCTACAGGCTTCCAGCCTGTGTGCATTCTTGGTGGTTATGACAAGCTGGAAGCATATCCCACGCAGGTCGCGGCTCCGCAATATCGAGCAGCAGCCAATACCGCCATGGGTTCGAAGAATGCAACCTCAGATCCGCGATGTTGCGACTGCTGCGCCGCGCGGGCATCTCGGGTTGGCCACGATTGTTTCATTCGATGCGAGCTAGCCATCAACCGGAACTGCAGCGCGAGTTCCCTCTGCACGTGGTTTGCTCGTGGCTAGGAAACTCGCCACGAATCGCTCAGCAGAGTTACCTGTTGGTCACGGAGGATGATTTCGCCTAGGGCGGCGGCGGCGGCGAAGGTGATGGTTCCTGCGATCACTCAAATCGCAGCGTGTGATTCGGATCGTGAATAGTGTTTCAGAAGTAACCAAAAAGCAATTGGCATTCCAATGATACCCGCTACAACGTGGATGTCTTTGTCAGTCGTGGACGTCCGAACGCCAATGGAATGATGTCACGCGATTAGTGCGTTTGCTAGGTGATCATGCGGTTAATGCGGGAACACGGTTGGCGCGGCCAACGCACCAGGGTCGATCTACCTAAACTCCGAGTTGGAGTCCGAGCCACCAAGCCAAACGAGATCTGGCATGTGGAAAAGACACGAGCACGACCGCCAAGTTATTCGATGACGAGTTGCCTTAGAACTGCGCTCCCATTCTCATCCAAAGCAACTTCAGCCGAGAGATTTTGCATTCGAGCAGCCTTTTCGTATTTCGGTCCCTCTCCCTCTTGGACAAAGTATGCCTCGATACCGAACTCGATCAGGTTTCGTTCACTGATTTGCCCGCGAATGAATTTCCCGACCGAAGGTTCCAAAGCGCTGAACTGACTCGCGCGCCAATGTTTACCGTCCTCCTCGGGTTCAAGCGTCACGAAGACCGTTTTGCCTTGTTGATCATTGGGGTCGACGCCAGGGATGCCGTATGGTGGAATTCGGCTGAATTCATAGTTCAGGACCACATAATCTCCTCGGAGCAAGTCGCGAGGGTCCACAGGTACAACGCGGAACAAGATCTTGTCACCGGTCCGCAGCGTCTGAAGTGGCATTTGGATCATGGCGACCAAGACGATGAATTGGAACGCGATACCGACGAGAAGGATGAGCCATTCACGGCCTTTGATCCACTCGATTCCGGAGTTCATCTCAGGGGAATCGGCGGTTGACACGTTGCTTTGTTCGGGCAGAGGGTTCGTCATCATGCCTTCCTGATACGATTGCGCCAGAACACTGCAAATCCGAAAAGGACGCCACCACAAAAGAAAAAGATCAACGCAGCGCCCAACATGCCGCCGTAGTCACCAAAAAGGTCGACATAGCGCAACACGGCCCAAAAAAGAAGGAAGGCAACCCCTGCTGCAAACGTTTGGCCTTTTTCCTCACGCAGTCCAACGCTCATCAACCACAAGGCGAATGCAATCATGGCCGCATTCGCAACGATGGTCAGGAAGAACGGCTCGCGGATGAAGTAGTTCCAGAGTAGCAGAATAACCATCAGCAACCACAGGCTCGTGGGAACATAATACCCGCGCAAAATCTGCAGGGGATGGATGGACACGGAGGATGATTCCGACGGTTTTCTTGGTTGAATCGCTACAGCACCGCATAGTGTTATTGCCGAGAGGATGAGTGTAGGGATCATCTGTACGAGGGAAAGCGGATTTTTCGTTCCGTCGAGCAACACCTCTCGATTAAAGTCAAAGAAGCTCATTAATGTCAGCACGATTGCAGTCATCAATACTCCGACCGCGCGATATGGCAGGGCAAACTTGCTCCCTTTGGCATGGGTATCCGCAAGGGCGAGCATCAGTCCACCGATCCACCCCAAAAGATAGATGGATGCCGTACCAACTTCCCAAGAGATCGGTTGTAGAGATAGCCACCAAGCCAAAAGCGTGACATACAGCGTCACGGCGATCATGGATCCTTTTCGGTAGCCCCACAACAGACCTGGCAACGCAAGGATCGGAAGCGTGTAGGCTCCGGCGGGCAGGTTTGCCCAACTCGCGAAACGCCGCGATCCCGAATGAACGGGATCCAGAATCTCCGTGCCGCACCAGATGGCCAACAGAGTCGCGAGCAACGCGTGCAAGAGAGGTGTCTCCATGCAGATCGCGAATGGGAGGACCCCAAGCGACCACCACCAGAATCCGGCAGGGAAGTGGACATTCAGGTTAAAGATCTGCGCGACCAAATAAATACCAGCGCCGTAGAAAAAACACCCCAAGAAGAAAAACACCTCGGGCAATAACTTCGATTGATGCCGAAATCGAAAATAAAAGCCTAGCGCATGCGTTCCAAAAGTAACCGCGAAGATGATCAACAGCTTCAGCGGATCCGGCATCGCTTCCCAGTTGTAAGCGACGAGCAATAGGACCCCCAGGCCAACGAGAAGAGCCGAGATCCCTACCAGTGTCAGAACTCCCTTGGAACGCTTGCGATCGTCTATTTCCGTTGACGACTCGTATAGGTCAAGAATGGGAGTCGCCTGGTCGACAGACAACATGCCTCGGGACTGCCAATCCTGAAGTTCGCTGACAAGCCAAGCACGCTGACTTTCGGAAATGCTGCGCTTGGTCATAACTCGGTATCCTGTCAACTGCCACAACATACAACCACGTCGCGAGGCACCGTAAGACGCTGTTTTTAACACATTTGGAACCGGCCGTGGGAGCAAAACCGAATTGCCTTCCTATTTTGGAAACGAGCGGCATGACGTTTTGCCAAAAAGCAAATCTGCTTCGTTGTTCCCGTCCTTGGATTGGCTCGGTGTGTTCATTCCACACTTGGAGCCGCTGGATTATTCACCAACTAGCTCCTTCGAAAGGTCATTGATTTGGATCATCTGTCGGGGACTTGAGTCGATCGCATATCGAAGTAAGCCAATTTAGCCGATGTTGTGGTTCGATATTTGACGCCATGGATGTCAATGACTCGCCCTCACAATTAGTGCGGTTGCAATTTCCTTCGACGTATTCCCAATGCTTGCGTTCGTTGAGCTGCGCGCTATTGCTAGCACTAGCGATTCAAAGTACCGGATGCAATCTTGGGCCACGGGCTGTTTACGAGGGGCGACTACATCTCAACGAGGCCGTAAAGTCGACCTCTGAACAACAATTGCTTCTGAACATCGTTCGACTGCGATACACAGATTCGCCAAGCAGCCTTGCGCTTTCGTCGATTGCAGATCAACGAGAGTTGGTCGGAAATTTGGGGCTGGTTCCTTTTTTTACGTCAGCTGCCGCGGGAGATATCGGCAGCTATCGAGGATCTGCGCTACCGACAGTTGGATTTTCTGGTGCTACTCGGCCGACCCTAAGCTATACACCGATGGATGACCAAGAGTTCACTCGTCGTTTGTTCACGCCCATCTCCCTTGAGGGTACTGCTTGCGGTAAGTTACAACGACTATTGGTTCTACATCGATGAGCGCGATCGCGATTCTAAAGCGACATTCTGTCTGCTTCTCGAAATATCCCGGCTTGAGTTGAATGCTCCGTCCACATCGGGGCCTATCCTTACGCTTCCTCTAGGAAATTGACGGCTTGCAAGGAACTGCGGTTGAGTGTCAAGCTCCTGAATCGTGCTGCTACCTCCGATCTTCTATCAGCACATCGAACTTCGTTGACTCATGGAATGGACGAAATCGATTGGGAGATGAACCGGATGAGTATCCTAGAACCGAAGGCCGAACACCAAGTGGGTCGTGGGATTCGTAGCTGCCCGATCTTTCCCGGAGCTACTACCGATTCTCGACGAAGCTTTTGAGATCTTTGGACATAGTCGTTGATCGCTCCGTCGATCATGGTACTTGGTCTGCAGCGCCACGAAGATACGGATCGACGGAGCGATCCGCGACGATCGATTGGCCACGATTGTTCCATTCGATGCGGGCGAGCAGGCAGACGGAACTCCAACGTGAGTTCCCAATCCACGTGGTTTGTAGTTGGCTGGGCAACTCACCGCGCATCGCTAAGCAGTGTTACTTGCTGGTCACGGAGGATGATTTCGCCAAGGCGGCTGGTGCGAGAAAGGTGGTGGTGGAGAGGTAAAGATGGCGCGGTTAAGGTAACGCTACCGTTCGGATCGAGCAATCCTTCTTTGGCCTACGCTTCGCATTCCTATTTGGGGGCTGTCGGGACGCAGCAGATTTTGTGGATGCATCTGCATGACAGAACTCCAGTGTCAACTTGAGCGCGTTTCGCGTTTCGCGCCGAATCCTTTGTTAGCAGTGTAGACAATCTCGCCTTGGCAAAGCCTTGCTCCAATCGCATGTGATGACATGGCACCGGACAGAGCGATCGCTCTCCTGCCGCAATGGGAACGGACATAAGAGCCACGCGATCGCAACTCGCGTCCTATGCGCGACATGGTCGAAGCAAGATTCTCTGGCCGAGGCATGAGGGAGCCTCGTCGGCTGGATAGGCCACCACGCCAATTTCCGAGAACAGAAACGGCCAAAGCTGACTAAGGTCGGCCTCGTTTGCGAAGAAGTGAATTTCGGACATTTCTCTGCTCCGCAAAACTCCGTGGTCAGCGATGTCGCAGGGGACCACGTTGCAAAAAGTCAGGAAGGCACCGGCGTCGATTTCGGTGCACTACATTGGTACGTCCGTCATGGGCATTGTAAGACGATCAGTATACCAAATGACCACTTCAAGAGAGCAAGCACGAGGTGAAGGCAGCGTCGGCACCGTGGTGCGGGGATGGTGCCCGGCGATGGGTTTCCTTACCTGATTTAGTCCATCTTTGCGTCACGGCTCGTCGTCAAGCGGATCGTCGAGCAAAGCGTGATGGAATTGATTCTCGAAAAGATCGAAGCCTGCAACTATTCGGCCAAATCGACCGTGGCTTGAAAAGCCAGCGAGAGCAGCGAGCACGTATTTGAAGTTATTGAAGTCATGGTCGCATGCAAGCTGCGATAAGGCCATTTTCCGACCAACCACCTTGGTGTTCGCAAACTCTGATTCAAGATCCGGTGGGCACGGTACAGCCGTTTGGGATTGCGCTGACGCACAAATTAGCCCCGCTTGTATTGTCATTTGGAGTGAAAGGGTCTCGTTCCCATTCTGAGCGAGTGCCAACAAATGTGATGCGGTAGGGTACATCGCCTCTGACGTGTCACCTTGGTGCTGGACGTCATTGATGATGTCCCCGAGCAGTTCATCCGTCATGCCAGAGCGGTACGCGGTGCCAAGCCATTCAACGACATCAGTGGCAGGCATCTTGTACGCTGTCTTGAGAGTGTGCCAACGCTTGTCGTCGAGTGAGAGTGGCATGATTGCTTGAGGGACGAACCTATTTTTAGGCGGATCGGACTATCCCCTGTAGGCTGCAACAATGCAGCCCATCACTCAAGTTTGCCGCTCCGTATCCCTCACGATATCGGAAACTTATAGCTGGGGCAACTTTCTGATGCGGTGTAGACTGTTTAGGTGTGATCATCGTCAATTTTGCGATCCTGCCATCAACCGGAACTGCAGCGCGAGTTTCCGCTGTACGTGGTCTGTTCCTGGCTTGGCAACTCGCCACGAATCGCTCAGCAGAGCTACCTGTTGGTGACCGAGGAGGATTTTGCGAGGGCGGCAGGGGCGAAAAAGGTGATGGTGAAGTCTTGGACGATAAGCTCAGTTGGACATTCTTGAGGACGGGGCGCGTACCCCGCAATGACAACACTTGGTCGACCAGACGTTTCCGAGACTGATCTGTCCGATCCTTCGCATGAAGAAGTACTCCTCGCACTTTGGGCAACGGAATCGAGATAGCCGATACCCGTTGATTCCCCAGAGAGCCAGCCAAACAACCGCAACAGTTGCGGCGATCGCAGACAAGCGAAACCAAGTAAGAACCATGCCTAAAAATCCCACAACTGGCAGATACAGAAGAAGGCCGCCCCACAGCAGCCGCTTCCGATACCGATACTGTTGCCATGACGACTCGGGACTACCCATGCTAGTCCTGTGCAATGCGGGGGGCTTGGCATGCATCTCTTCGTTCGCTTTCAAGCCTTTACTTCGATTTTGGTGTCTCTTTGATCGATTCGTCTTTCAGGTCAATGATAGTAACCCGCAAACCGCGCCGCTGCGACTCTTCTTGATCCGCCAACGCAGCTTGTATCGCACTCAGGTATGAAGCACGTAAGCTGCCAGTAGCCTTAATGTGAATTTCATCATTCTCGCCCCATTCAATCTGTAGCCAAGGGGTATCCTTTTTGGGGAACGCAGGCTCTAGAACACTTATCTGAAACGAATCAAAGGAGTTGATGTTCGGTTTCTTCGTAAGAGCTGTTACCAGCCATCGGATCTTGGAAAACGGCACCGAGTCGCTCGCATATACGGTTGCGTGGCTCGCACCAAACTCGATTGCGACTCGATCTTGAGCAACGCAACAAGTCCAACATGACAATGACATCGCAAGGCAGAAGAGTGCAGATTGTATCATAGTGGATAAGGTCGTTGGGGAGAATGAATTGGCGTCCAGTCGGATGGGTCTAAACTCTTTAGGCTTCAACAACGCAGCCTATCCCACCTTATGAATGTCACGATATCGGTTACGTGTGGACGGGGCAACTTCTTGATGGATTGATGGGCTGATTCGACCAACTCTCACCGAATCCGTCCTTCGAAGCGTTGCCCTTAGTTCGAATCCTGCCGCCTCAGCTACGTATCAGAGCGTCGTTGGAGGACACGTGAAAATCCCAGTATTTTGACGACTCGCGCGACGGGAAAGACGACTCGCGTTTGGGAAGCGCGACGCGAAATGCAACGCCGCATTCCGCCATGCACCGAGCCAGCATGGGCGCACCAGAACTCCAAAGGAACTCGCGGGGGGAA
>JALOQW010000388.1 GCA_025459275.1 Pirellula sp. | reverse complement strand
GGCGTCAAGCCGGCCATAGAGCTCCATCAGCTCACGAAGCTGGTTCTTGAAATGATTGAGCAAAAAATGACCGAAATGTACCACGGTCACCGGGCTTGGATTGCTGTTGCCAGCAAGGCCGGCCAATGCTGTTACATCTGGTTTGGAAAGCAGCATGCCCATGCGCGTCACCACTGTTTGCAATGGCGCTGGCAACTCTTGGCCGGCAAATATTTGCTGCAGTTGCAGCATGCCCTTCAAAAAATCGGCAGCATGGCCAAGCGTGTATTTTGTAAGGGCATAATCCGGGTTGTGCAATAGGCGGTACCCCCAGGCATTTAATGCATTTGCATTGCGGGGCATGGGGTCTATCTGCGAATCAAAAAAACGCTCGAGCACCATAATGGTACCGTTGGTGATGCGCTCCGGCCACTGACCGCTGCTGCTGCCTATGCACCTGAGTGTTTGCTGCATCTGCAAAATAGACTTCAGGTTGTCAAGCGGATGGCCCAGCACATGCATCAGGTAATGCCGGCCATGGCTGGTACGGGTAAAATTGAAACGGGAAAACAAAGAGGACTCTTCCTGAGGGTGGAAGATGGACAGATCCTGTAAGGTGGTTTGGTCAATTACCATATTCGGGCATTAATCGGCTTTTGCCTGAAATTCAGGATTTCAATAGATAGTTACCTGTCAAATTTCAGACGCATACCAAATTGAGATTCATCAAACCGCCCATGAAATCGGGCTCAAGACCTATTGCACCATGCTCTACGGACATGTGGAGCAGCCGTACCATCGCATCGACCATCTCCTTCGTTTGAGAGAACTGCAGGATCGTACGGGTGGCTTCCAAACATTCATTCCGTTGGCTTTCCACCCAGAAAACACCAAGTTGTCGAACCTCAAGAAGCCTTCAGCCCCAATGGACTTGAGAACCATCGCCATCAGTCGCTTGGTTCTTGACAACGTGCCACATATCAAGGCTTACTGGATCATGCTCGGGATTGGAACCGCCCAAGCTGCATTGGCCTACGGAGCAGACGATATCGATGGTACCGTTCGCCATGAACTGATCTATCATGACGCGGGAGCTACCACCCCCGAAATCTTGACGGTCGACCAGATCCGTCATTTAATCTCCGAAGCGGGGAGAGATCCCGTAGAACGGGATACGATCTATCGACATGTGCATCGCGATCCCGACAATCTCAAATCTTGGGAGACCGGGGAAGAGGTCGAGGTCAGTCTCGAAGTTGCCCGCTAACCAGCCACAAAACCCATGGAACAGTGCCGCCAATGAACAAACGATCCCTTCTGTGGACGAGTCTTGCATGGTGGATCCTTCTGGTCTGCGGCGTTTTTCCTGCCTTCGCGCAAGATCAAACCTCCGAGACAGCGGCCCGATTGGTTCCTGTGGAAGGGGATGCGATTGACGGAAACCTGGTCCGTGCGGACGAACAAAAAATCCGATTCCGTACTGCCGATGGCACCTCGGAATGGGCGAGCCAACAGGTGTTAAGGATTGATGTGGTTTCGAAGGCCGCACGCAGCGGCGTTGCACCCCTCGAACTTGGGTTGCTTGACGGTTCACGGCTCAAAGGAATGAAGCTCGTTGGCAAAGAGCAAGCGTGGCAGTTTGGTGACAGTTCCGGTGGGATGATTGAGATTGGTCCCGGCGTCGTCAAGTCACTTCTGGTTCGCAATCTGAATAGGGAACTAGCTCAAGCTTGGAGCGATGCACTTCAAGAACCTGCGGAAACCGATTCGTTGATCTTGCTACGACCAGGAGACACCGTCGACCGCATTGGCGGCATCATCAGTGAAGTCAAGGATGGCAAAGTCGCCTTCGATCTCGATGGTCAAGTCATCGACGTTGCCTTTGACAAACTCGTTGGGATGATCTGGTTTCGGAAACCTCAGGATCGAATCAAGCCAAACGTCGAGATCCAATTCATCGATGGAGGAGCGTTGTTGGTGGAAGCATTCGTCGTTGAAGGGACGCAGATCACTTACCGATCGATTCTAGGCAAGGGCGTGAGCCAGCCAATGAGCCGCGTGGCTTCGTTCAACTATGCAAGTGCGAACCTAAAGTGGTTAGCGGATATACCCATGTTGGAATCCGTGGCACAGCGACGCATGGATTGGAAAGGGGCTGCCGGATCCGTCGACAAAGTTCTCGCGCCCCGATTCGTAAGCAGTGGCGGGACCGATGTCGGCTCTCAGTCAAATGCTGAAGATTTGGATTTGGTCTTTCCATCGGCGGGTAGCATGACCTTTCGGGTCCCGGAAGGCTTTTCCAAACTGAAGGCACGCATTGAGCGATCTGGCCGAGGCGAATTGAGGTCAGAAGTGATGATCGAAGTTGTGCAAGACGGCGAACGCTTGGCACTCACGAAACTGGAGACGAGCCAGGAGGCTTTGGATATAGAGCTTTCCTTGACCAGCGGAAAGAAGGTAACCCTGATCGTAGGATCGGAAGGACGCATGCAGATCGGAACCGAAGTCACTTGGAAGCAACCTCGACTGCTTCGATGATTTCGTTTGATAGTCCCGTCTTGATCGTGCCATTGCAATGAAGCTTTATCGAATCTTCTTTTGACAGGGTGAAAAGTGGGTGCCTGCAGCGCATACCTTTCACATCTGGAACTTCGACTATAGACGTTCAGCGCCACCTATCTTGGCAGAGATCTTGTGCAGGATTGCACACTTCGATCGCAAGTTGCCATGAACTCGAACCGATAGACAGTTTTACCCAGGCGGTAAGGTCGGCTGCTGCCAACGTGACCAGCTTGGGGACATCGCACCTGAATTGTGGCTTGATACACTACAGCATGGGTGAGTCGAATTGCCGAACTTGAATGACATCCGGGAGATCGTTTTGCAGGAACTGTGCAACATGCACCAACTCCTTCCGAACGCGTTCCCGTTAACTGAAAAACGACTGTGCAAGCAGGGTGAAACCTGCGGATTTTTTTACTGTTTACATGGCCCTCGCAGCATCCGATTGACTGCGGTCTTTGATATCGCGACTGCCAGGGTACTGTTTTACGACTCGTCCGGTCATCGAGCGGGAACACGATGTGTACGCGACCTCTTGGTTGCTGCCGCGTGATAACGACGATCTCCGACCGAACGTAGACCTTGTTCAATTTGTGGGAATGGAATCTCAACATGTTGATTTTGTCGCGTCGAGAATCCGAACGCGTTTACCTTGGCGATGACATCGTTCTCACGATTGTTCGCGTCAACGGTGACAAGGTTCGGATCGGAGTGGAGGCGCCTCCCAACGTCAAGATCCTTCGCAATGAACTTGAGAATCTACGCCAATTTCCAAAAGATTCCGACCAGGGATCTGACGACAATCGGAAATCGGCATAGTCCAAGTGAACCGTGGCGGGCGCCGGTTCGATGCACCAACAAACATCGAGCCGGCGTCCTGTCCGATTCTTCTCTCGGACAAAGATTGCTCTTGTTGCTGCCCCCCGTTCCATGCTATGCCGATCCAGCATGGGAAGCTATGTCTCGACAAAATCCATCTCGGCACTGCTAGCATTCGCCTGTCTGGTACTCAGCAGCGGGGTTGCGTGCAATCGCGGCTTCCCATCTCTCGAACCTGGTCCAACGGGTTTATTGACTCTATCGCCCGCAACCCCTGGCACGGTTCCGAGTGCCCCTGCTTCCAACGCTCCATTGCTGGTTCCAAAACCAACCTCGCCGCCACCCCTCGCTGGAATCCTACCGGGCGGGCCGAATACGCTAGGTGCGCCGAGCACTCCCGCAGCACCGAGCCTGGCTGCCAGTTCTGAATTGGAGCGAAGAGCGCGTTCGCTGGACGAAACCAATCAGCAGCTAACAACGCAGCTCGCTCAAGCCCAACAGCAATTGCAGCTTTACAAAGACCGATCCGATCTGATGCAACGGCAACTGGCGGATGTCTCGAACCAATTGCGATCCAACATGGCGACCAGCCGTCTCGCTGCCATGCCACCTCCTCCCGCTGCGAAGCCGCCACAGTCCTCAGCATTGAATCAAGGATTCGGAACGGACAGCACACGCAAGAGTGGAGCTCGCTTAACGGCGAATGTCAGCCGCAGACTCGACAGCGAAGCGATTCGCGATCTTGGATATGATGTCGAGGTTGCTTCGGATGGCTTGCGTTTGCGCATTCCATCCGATCAGCTATTCCAACCAGGGTCGGCGCAACTGACTCCGAGCGGTACCAATTTACTGGATCGGATCGCAGACATTCTGCGCTCGAACTACTCGGATCGCCGAATCGCGATTGAAGGATATACGGATAACGCTCCGTTGTATGGTGGGACGTTCGCGACAAACCATCAGTTAACATCCGCACAGACCGATGCGGTTCTCGAGAGTTGGACGCGACGGAGTCAATTGCCGCCAGCGCAGTTCGTGACCTTGGCTCATGGATCCAATCATCCGATCCAAGATAATCAGAACCCAGCAGGTCGAGCTGCCAATCGTCGCATAGAGATCGTCATCCAGGCTGAGGGTTCGCTATGACCCGTCTGAAGCACTATGATGTCGTTTCGATCGGCGAGACCATGATCCGCATGTCGCCGCCCGAGCAGCAGCGCTTGGAGCAAGCACGTTCCTTCGACGTGCATGTCGGTGGAAGCGAGTCCAATACTCTCGCAGGACTGTCTCGGCTCGGTTTGTCTACCTGTTGGATTTCCCGCCTAACGGAAAACGCACTCGGGCGCATG
>JALOQW010000387.1 GCA_025459275.1 Pirellula sp. | reverse complement strand
GCTTTCTCGGCACACTCAAGTCCTTAGCTCCCCCATCGGTGCGCGAACGATGTTCAGACACCGACCTGAGAGAGCTTAGCTGGATGCATGTGGATGAACTGGAGGACCTGGCTTGGAATGCATCCGGGCTACGAGTCCTTAAATGGCTTCGAGAGGTTTCCCGGACAGATGCCATACCCCTTCATCGGCTCGTACATAGCCCAGCCGGCTCAATAAATCGAGAGAGCTGCGAATATCGAAATTGATGGCTCCAAGGCCGAGTCTGGCGAGCAAAGATTCGCATTCAACATCCAATTCGTGCATGTCTTTGCCGGTAGGATGATTGCGCTCCAGCACGTAGATCAACAGCAACGATTGACAAACCTGCTGCTGCTCGGCTTCGTCCAATAGACGCAAGAGAACACCGCTATTGTTGGACAAGGTCTGGTAATACAGACTGCGCGTCACGTTGAGGAGATGTCGATTCTGCGCATGCCGATACGAGAAGAAAATTTTGCATCCGTAAACGGCGGTTGCAATGACGACCGCGGCGATGAAGGTGAGAGAGGTAAGGACCTTCATCGCACCCAGCAAGGCAAGGAGCCACAGATTTCTCGCCAATTTGCTGACGAGCATGGCGAAGCCCCAGATCGTCGGAATACCGATCCGGCCTGACTCGAGCCAACTAATCCGAACGGAGCCTGGCAGCAACATGTCCATGTCAGCATGAGGGACGTTCTTGAACATCCTCAAGCACAAATGAGATTGAGCCTTACTCGGGATCGGTTTCTGGTCCGATTTGGGTTCAAAGAGGACGACCATTTGACGGTAGACAGGTACAGAGAGATGTCTTCGAAGGAACATAAGATACCATTCCCTTCGATAACGACGCTCGATTCCGTCACCTCGAGCGTATACTCGTAGCCGCCGAAAGTCCTTGAAACGCACCTTGAGCTTGATCCCCCATGCGCTTGCGGTCTTTCGTGCCGTGGAAATGTCGGCCGGTGACAATCGCCGATATTGGGCCCGCGTCAAAAGGGAGTCGAGACGATCGATGATGGCGCCAGAGCGAACTTTCGTAACCGGGCAACCTACGTCGATGCTGCCGGTGTAATGTTCGATATCCGGATCAAAGAACGCGTACTCACGAACCAGATGCTTGTATTCGCATCGAACAGAGTGGTGAACCGCTTCCGCAACATCATCCTTGACTATCGACCAGCATCGCAAACCCACCAGCGATCCGGATTGGAGGACAGTAAGCCGGTCCTCCAACTCCAATGGGTGGAGTGCGATGTATTTCTCGGCTGGTTCGGTCTTCGTATCAGCCCGCATCGATGTGCAAACTGCGTTTCTTGCGCTCCTTGCGTCGGACGTCATCGATCATCCCTGCAATCTTATCGACTTGGTCGATTCCTCTAAGGATCAAATTGGGATGGCTTCTGTCCTTGCTCACCAATTTGATCGTCCCCACTCCTAGCATTCGCTGGACCAGGCCCTGAGTGTAGGCGACGTCGTCGATATCGATGACGTCGATTCGGTCGGTGGTGCGCACAAGGATCCCGCTGGTGTGAATAAAGCGTTGGGATGTCAACTCATAGAACATGCCCAAGCGACGGTACAAATACGTTCCGATCGCCAATACCCACCAAAGCAAAATCACCCCTATTCCAAACGTCCAAATGGACTGAAGTGACAACTCCATCACATTGGCCCATGGAACCAATATGAGAGCGATGAGTATGGCGAGTGATACCAAGCCCGAAATCAGCCATGTTCCGTACATGGCTTTTGGCGAGAAGCCTCCCTCCCATAGCTTCGATTCGGGTTCGCTCGGGGTTGCGGCTCGGGGTTGAAATTCGGATTGATTAGCGTCCGCGCTAGACATCGACCATTTTCCTTGCGGCAAGAAGTGTGGATGGATTTCTGTTGGGCACTAGGTCCAGGCGTAATTTTGAGCCCGACTAGGCGCACAGTAGTGTACCAAACTAATCCAAGTTCTGTCGAAGAGCCGTCAGTTCGGATTTCGCAGCCCTGGCGTGCCTGCGACTGGCCAGCCACATCCAGGAGAATGCAATCGCTACAGTGATGGTGACCCCAGCCAGGATGTCCGAAGCATAATGAGCGCCCGAGAACAATCGCTGGAGCATGGCGAGAACTGCAAGAGTCAGAAACACCCAACGCCCACGAGGATAGACGTAGGTCAACCCGATCGCCATCGCTAGGGCTGTCGCGGAATGCCCGGATGGAAAACTCCTCAGGGCTTCATCGAACCAAGATTCCGTTAATGGACTGCCAAATGTTTCCCATGATGTTTTAGGAAATAGGTGGTCAACAAACTCTTTGTAACTGTTCGGGCGACTCCGTGGAATGAAGTATTTCGCAGCATTTGCAACCGTTGCACACAAAGCGACGAAGGCCACAGCCTTCCACAGCTTGGGACGGTTCTTGACATCGATCCACAGCAGACTCCCAAGGATGACGACACATCCAGCACTGTGAGCAAAAACCTCTCCGAACTGAACCAGTCGACGCAAATCACCCGGAATGCGAATTTTCAAAGCATTGAAGGAAACGCGAAGATCCCAGGGCATCGTGCCAATCGTCAGGATCAAAAGCCCGCCGAGAATCAAAAGTGCCGTGATCAGAGATCGCCGTGGATATTGGTGGACGGGATGATCGAGCACAAACGCCATTCCGTTTTTCGAGTACTGATTTCGGAGTCGGGGCGACCACCGAGCGATAAACCCTCTGAACTGCGTCAGGACTGTATCATACAATAAGGTCGTCGCAAGAACGGCACGGTAGTTTTTCGAGCTCGCAGCTGTATCGGATGATTTTCATGAGGATTTCTCTTCCATTTCGATTCGCAAATGGTTGGCGGAGCGTTGCGTGTTTGATTGCGATCCTCCTACTAGCCGATGCTCCGCCGACAGCGCACGCCCAGGGAGTCACTCCAGAAGCCGTACAAGAGGCGATCGATCAGTTTTCTAGCTATTTCCGTCGGACACAAACGCGCGGCAAAGGAGAACGCGACGGAGCATGGCAGGGTCATGAAGACCAAGGCGCGGGGCTAACCAGCCTTATAGTCTTGGCACTTCTCAGTTCGGGTCGCGATCCGAACGATTCGGAAGTCGCTCGCGCGATGGAGTACATCCGACGGGAAAAACCGAGAAAGGTTTACGAAGCATCGCTTCAATGCATGGCGATGTGCGCCTGTCAGCCAGGAAGGGATCGTGAACTAATCGAACGCAACATCGCTTGGCTGATCAAAGCTCAACAAAGATCTGATGGTGGATGGGCCTACGGGCAGGAACCTGGCGTCTCGGATGAGTCCAACTCTCAATTCGCGATCCTGGCGCTTTGGGAAGCGAGCCGAATTGGGATCGAGATCCCGGTGGATACGCTGCAACGCGCTCGCAACTACTGGATGACCCAAATGTTGCCGGGGGGAACTTGGGGATATCGGGGGGAGCGTGCAGCGCGAGGAAGCATGACGTGCGCAGGTATTGCTTCCATGGTGATTCTCGAGGACTCACTAGCCAGCATGGACGCGACCGTCGAAGGGGACCAAATCCGATGCTGTGGCGGTGGGAGTGAGAAGCGTGGTTATGATCCCGCCATTTCGCTCGAATGGCTTTCCAACAATTTTTCGGTTAACGACAATCCCGGATACCGCGAATGGTACCTCTACTATATGTATGCATTGGAACGCGTCGGTCGCTTAACCGGCCAACGCTTTATAGGGAATCACGATTGGTACCGAGAAGGTGCCGACGCTATCCTTCGACGCCGGAATGCCGTTGGGGGCAAGATGCCAGGAGGTGGTGCTGAATCCGAAGTCGCTGCGACCGCAATGGCACTGCTGTTTCTTGCAAAAGGCAAACGGCAAGTTGTCATAGGCCACCTGCAGCATGGCCCGAATGCCCTTAGCAATGATTGGAATCGCCACCGACGATCCATTCAGCATCTCACCGGCCATATCGAACAAGCATGGAAACGCGATCTTTCTTGGCAATCGCTTCGTATCCAACGCGCCACACTTGCCGATCTCCTGGAGACCCCGGTCCTGTTTATCAGCGGCAGCGATGAATTCGTATTGACGCCACAGCATCGGCGACTGCTCAAGGACTACGTCGATCAAGGTGGTTTCATCTTCGCCGAAGCATGCAATGGCGACGGTTGCCGAGGGGCAGCATTCGAAGAGTCGTTTCGTCGCGAAATGGAATTGATCTTTGACAAGCCGCTGCAAAAACTTCCACCTACACATCCGATTTGGTCCGCAGAAGTGCGAGTCAATCCTGAAGCGATGCCGGAAGGTTTTTGGCTCTATGGACTTGAAGCATGTTGCCGAACCAGTGTGGTCTTCAGTCCAATAAGCTTGTCTTGCCGCTGGGAATTGAGCAAGCCTTATGGTGCACGACCCAACTACCCCAAGAAAGTGAAGGAGGAACTCGACAACGCTGTGAAGATAGGCCTGAACGTGGTTGCCTACGCCACTGGAAGAGAACTGAAGGACAAATTGGATGCGATTCAAATTGTTCAGGCAGACGCGAATCGACAATCTCTTGAGAGAGGGTCGTTAGCGGTTGCCAAGATCATGCACAGTGGTGGGGGGGACGAAACGCCTCGTTCCCTGGCAAACTTGTTGGAGCTCTACCGTCGCGAAACGAGATCGATGGTCGAGCCCAAGACACCAAAACTCGCGGCGAACAGTCCAGAGCTGGACAAGTATCCGAT
>JALOQW010000059.1 GCA_025459275.1 Pirellula sp. | reverse complement strand
AGGTGGCGGGATATCGAAGGCTGCATGGTACTCGCGCTGCTGCTCTTCGATCCATTGAAGTGTTTTGAGAGTTCCGTCTCCCGGCCAGTAGTCCCAGTCTGCATGCTTGAGTCGATCTCGTGCGAGCGCAAAATCCTCGCGCGCGACGGCTGCGATGGCAAGGTTTTTCCATGCAGCGGTATTCCAATTGTGAGCATCCGCGGCGTCCTGCCATTCGCGCTCTGCCAACTCCCATTGCCCGATGCGCGCGTAGGCGTTCCCCTTGCGAACGGCCGATGAACCAGGTGCGAACCAGGGCAGATCCAGATAGACCTCTTTTGCATAGGTTGTTGGAACCACCAGCTCCCACGATCTTCGGGCTGATGCGGCGACCACTTTGGCTACGTTATCGGACTGGTATGCAAGATCAGGGAATTGCTTGTCCACTTCATCGCGTTGCATCGTGATGGTCTGTTCACCCAATCGACGGCCACTTGCTACCTCGAACACATGCCATCGGACCGAGAGCTTGTCTGGTGGAGGGGGGCTTCGAAACCAAGTGATTCCTACCGGATACTTGTTCTCCGGCTCCGGCTCGTGCCAGTAATGCGAAACGACCTCGCCGGTCAATAGATAGTTTGCTCCGGCACGGCGCGCGGCTCCCAACGAAGCCATCTCGCTCGGCTGTCCATCATAAGCAACGAGTTGGATTCCCCCGACGGTTTCAAGCTCTTCGGGAAAGATCACCGCCAGTTGCGGCATCGTCTGTGGACGAGACAGCGCCATGGCTTGTTGCAACTGTTCTGCCACCTGCGGATCTCCACCAATCGGTGCCAGAGCCACGCGTACTGCCCCACCGCCTGCAACGGTGGGTCGTTTCCAAACGTGGATTGGCGCTGTCATTTGACAGCCCATCAACGGTAGCAAGAACCAGATCCAAGCAAACGAGCGAGTTGGAACGCGAGACTCTAGGATGGCCATAGACTTGGGATTGTCACATCAGTGAGGACGGCTGGGCTCGGAACGAAGTGATGGTCGACGGTTGGCAATACCGTTTTCTTGGATGCCCGATCAATCGAAGCTGGGGCATGTAGAGAAGCCTGGAAGAATACGTATCGAAAAGGGCAACAAAACTGATCTTGGGATCCCTCCGAAATTTTGTTATCGATCGAGGCATGAAGAAGCCTTCGAACTGGAATCGCCGAGACTGGCTCTCCGGAGCCGTAGTTGCCCCGATCGCTTTCGCATGCGGTTGTCGCACGACCCCGGTCACCGGTCGAAAGCAACTCCGCTTCATCCCGAAATCGATGGAAATGTCGCTTGGGGAACAGAGCTATGCCGAGGTTGTCAGCCAAGCCAAACCTTCGGAGAACACGCTCTGGCGCGATGCCGTCCTCCGAACAGGCCAACGCATCGCCGAAGTAGCCAACGCGCCCGACTTTCAATGGGAGTTTCGATTGCTGGCATCGGAAACCAAAAACGCATTCTGTCTTCCCGGAGGCAAAGTCGCCATTTACGAAGGCATCATTCCCTACTGCCAAAACGAAGCTGGCCTGGCAGTGGTTATGAGCCACGAAATTGCCCACGCACTTGCCCATCACGGTGCTGAACGCATGAGCCAGCAAGCGGGTGTCCAAGGGGTGAATGCCATGCTCGGTTGGGCGATGAGCGAAACCACTCCCGCCACGCGCGAACTCGCTATGAAAGCTTTCGGAACGGGTGTGCAATACGGCGTTTTGCTCCCTTACAGCCGCAAACACGAAAGCGAAGCCGATGAAATCGGGCTCCAGTTGATGGCCAAGGCTGGATATGACCCGGCCGAAGCACCGCTTTTTTGGGGACGATTCGGGCAAGCAAAACAAGGTTCCGAAACGCCACCAGAATGGGCTTCGACCCATCCCAGTGACGACCGCCGCGCCTCGGATTTGGCAGCGAAACTGCCTGAAGCCATGAGCGTTTATCAAGCCTCTCCCGTCCGATACGGCCGGGGGGAGAACCTTGCCTAAACATGAATTCGTTCAATTGCTCTTTCGTTCCCAACGCGTTTTTGGTAATTCCGAGAACGGTATGGATACACTAGTCATTCGCTCAAGTCGATGGTTCGCTCGAAACTGCCTGTGGAAATGGGGAGTGGGTTGTGTGGCATTGATGTTGATGTGCGGATGCCAACAGTGGCCTGGCACCCAAGCCATGCGGCAGTACCAACTGGAAAGCGATCGGCTTCTCTCGGAGTTTCGATCGCAAAAGAAAAGGGCGGAAGAGCTCGAACAACGCAATCAACAACTTGAACAGCGGCTTGGAGAGAGCGAGCGCTTGATCGCTAAACTTCAAGGGCGATCATCGTCACGCGTTGCCGACAATCGCAACAAACCAATACCACCCAACGATCGTACCCTCGCAGACATCGGTGGTGCCAACAACGGAACCAGTCCACGCAGGCTTCCAGGGCCTGGGCTTCCCGATGCAGCCCCCAGTACAGGAACCCCTGGCACTCCAGGCAGACTCACGTCTGGCGGTTACAATGGAGGCGAAGATCTCAAGGGAGATCCCTCGCGTCCCAACCAATGGCGGCCAATTTCGGGTCGCTAAGACCCTTCTATGAATCGATCTGCCATTCAAGTTTTCACGACCCGAGGCGGCGAGCAACTCGATGCTGTACGACGCTTGCGATATCAAGTGCTGCGTCAGCCTCTCGGGCTCCCCTTCGATGCGACCTTGTTCGATGGTGATGAGCTTCCAACCACGCTTCATCTCCTTGCGATCGAAGCCGATCTCCCGATTGGTTGCTTGACCTTGCTGGTCCCAGAGGACTCCGACGTGTCAACTGATGGAACGACGACCTCCAAAGGAACCGTGAATGTACAATTGCGAGGTATGGCGGTCCTCCAACAGGCGCAAGGCAAAGGGGTCGGAAGTCTTCTGCTAGCGGAAGTGGATCGATTGGCACGACAGCATCACTGGTACCTTTGGTGCAAAGCCCGGCAAGCGGCCGTCCCGTTCTACGAAAAGAACGGATGGAGGATCCGAGGGGAACCCTTTGAGATACCCACCATCGGCACCCACTACACGATGGATTACACCACCCAGGATTTCACGACCCAGGATTTCACCACACAAAGGGAGAGCCCGTTTGAAACTCTCATTCCACCCATTTGAAGTCGAAAAACGCGTACCCCTTGCCATCAGTCGCGGAACGCAATCTGCCTCCCGCGGCTGGGAGATTCGAATCCTTTTCGAAGGAGCCCAGGGGCTCGGGGAAGCGACTGAGTTTTCTATTCCAGGCCATCACCAATCGTTCGACGCGATCCAGGCAGATCTCGAGCGAGCGGTTGCGATTCTACGTGAATGGACGCCATGGCAACGACACGATTTGGAAGCGGCCTTGCTGCGAAATGGCATTGCGTCCTCGGTCATTGCGGCCATCGATATGGCGGTCTATGACTGGATGGGCAAACATCTTCACCTGCCGGTTTGGAAACTGTTGGGCTTGAAGGCGGTCCCTAACGTCCCCAACTCCGTGACCATCGGTATCTCATCGCCTGAATCCGCCCAACAACGACTGATCCAATGGCTTGAGCTCGGTGTGATCCGCGCCGTCAAAATCAAGATGGGGAGCCAAGAAGGGATCCGTGCGGATCAAGCCCGGTTCGAAGCGGTCAAGAAATTACTCCCCGATCCCATCCAAATTGGAGTCGATGCCAACGGTGGCTGGGTCACCAAAGATGCCTTGGAGATGTGTCGATGGCTCGCGGATCATGGCGTGGATCATTTAGAACAACCCACTGCGCCGGGGGATTCGGAAGCCTTGCGAAGTGTGCATTATGGTTCGCCCATTCCGATCCTGGTCGATGAAGCTTGCTTGACGAGTCGAGATATCCCTTCTTTGGTTGGCAACTGTAGCGGGATCAATATCAAGCTCCCCAAATGCGGAGGAATCTCCGAGGCCTTACGCATGATCGCAACTGCGCGTGCCCATGGCATGAAAGTCATGCTCGGTTGTTACTCGCAAACATCCCTTGGCAATTCTGCGGCGAACCAACTGGCTTCGCTCGTGGATTACATCGACCTCGATAGCCACCTCAATCTTAAGAAGGAACCATTCATGGGTTGTCGTTTCGAAGACGGCTATTTGCACAATCGTGAACTTCCAGGTTTGGGGGTCACTCATGCCTAGGCATCCTCATTACGATGCCAAGGATCGACTCGCGATCTTGCTTCACGAAGGGATCTCGGGCAAGCATGGCAAGACAGGGCTCGCGCTGGTTCGATTCGCCCCGGAACGCGTTTCGGTTGTGATCGACAAACAACATGCCAATGAATCGCTCGCGGAGTTGACGGGTATTCCACTGCATTATGACATCCCGATTGTTGCGAGTGCTGCCGAGGCACTGGCGTATCAACCGCAAACGCTCGCCATCGGGATCGCACCCCTTGGAGGAAAGCTTCCGGAGTCTTGGTTGACCGATCTGATGGATGCGCTTCGAGGGGGCATGAACCTGCTCAATGGGCTTCATACGCGACTCGCAGACGACCCGCGCATCGCGCCCTGCATTCAACCAGGACGGTGGATCTGGGACATCCGGCAAGAGCCCACCGGGCTGAGTTCTGGGAATGGTTCTGCGAGATTGCTGACGAGCAAGCGAGTCTTGTTTGTCGGAACCGACATGTCGATCGGAAAGATGTCAGCCGCCATCGCGTTCCATCGGGCCGCAGTTGCGCGAGGCAAACGCTCCAAGTTCATGGCCACGGGTCAGACCGGCATCATGCTCGAAGGGGATGGAATCCCGCTGGACGCCATCCGTGTCGATTTCGCATCTGGAGCGGTTCAGCAAGAGGTGACTGCTTGTTCGCGAGATGCGGAAGTGGTCTTCATCGAAGGGCAAGGTTCACTGCTCAACCCGGCCTCGACAGCGACACTTCCTTTGATAAGGGGTTCGCAGCCAACCAAGATGGTTCTGTGCCATCGGGCCCAGATGCATCACTTGCGGGACTTTCGTTGGGTGACGATCCCGCCTATGGCGCAAGTGGTCTCGCTATTGGAAATCGTGGCTAGTGCCGGAGGGGCCATGGCACCCGTGCAAGTCGGGTGCATCGTCCTGAACACGCATGGTTTGAGCGATTCCGAGGCGCGCTACGAATTGGATCGTGTTCACGCTGAAACCGGTCTTCCGGCTGACGATGTTGTACGCTTCGGAGCAGACAAACTGCTGGATTCCGTCGTGTAACGAGCCCGATCGCGCCCTTAATTCGAGAAATCCCTGCCAATAAATTTACGGGCTTCGGCGAATGGCGTAGCATGACGAGTACACTCCGAAGCGAACCCTTTGTCCTATCGAATTGCACATGAGAACTTCACGTTCGTACTTCCGACCAAGCCAGTTCATCGCCTTGCTTTGGATTTGCTCTTTGGCGCTCGGCTCGGCCGTCGCTCAGGAAGAGGCGCCCGCTCCTCCGCGCAAACAGGGTGCGTTGATCAAGCTCCCTTTGCCTTTGTCTGCAGAGGCCGAGACCAAAGTCTTGAGTTCCTTAGAGTCCATTGCTTCGAGAGCGACCGGCGATCGCCCGATTGTTGTATTGGAATTCGTTCCGATCGCTGGCACGGCCAATCCGGATGCGGCTGCAGAAAGACTTGGACGGGGTACATCTTTCGAGCGGGCGTTGAGTGTGGCTCGTTGGCTGAGTGGTCCCAAAGGAAACCGCGTGCGAAGCGTTGCTTACATTCCAGAATCGATTGCAGGTCATGCAGTATTGATCGCGCTCGCATGCGAAGAGATTGCCATGAGTCCGTCAGCAGAGATGGGGCTAGCAGGCATTGATGAGGTCAGCAGCGAAGCGACGATCATCCAAGCCTACACTGAAATCGCAACGCGCCGCGGCTTGGTTCCTCCTGCGGCGGTTCGTTCCATGCTCGATCCCTCTGAGACATTGGTGCGTTTGGAGTTGGAAGGTGGCGGAATCGAGTATGCCACCTTGCCAGAATTAGAACGCAGGCTGCGACCTGAAAACGCATGGTCCGAAAAGCAACTCGTTCCTGCTAATCAAATGGGAACGTTTTCCGGGCAGGAGCTCCGTTCATGGCGATGGATTACTCATCTGGTGCCTGAGTCGGACCAGCTTGCAGCCATCCTGAAGCTTGATGGTGACCTTCGAGAGCGTCCAACGTTTGCCGAACCTCGCAAAGCCATGCGAGCGCACATCCGTGGCATCATGAATGCACGGCAAGTTGACCGTACGATTCGAGCCATCGAAGATGCAATCGCTAACCAACAAGCCAATCTGATCTTGGTGGAGGTCGATTCGCCAGGCGGCAACCTCACGGAAAGCCTTCGGCTCGCGTTCTATCTGGCCAATGTCCCCTCCGAAAAAGCCGAAGTGGTCGTGTTCATCAGCGGCCATGCACGGGGCGATGCGTCGCTGATCGCCTTGTCGGCAGATACCTTGTACATGGCACCCGACGCTACGCTGGGTGGAGCGGGGGAAGCCAGTATCTCGGTTGCTGATGTCGAGAAGCGGAAGGACAATCTATTGGAGTTTGCTAAAGGAGTAGGGCGATTTCCTGGAGACGTCGTCGGCTGTTTGTGCCCCGAAAGTGCCATCTATGAGTACCAGTCTGCGAACGGACGACGAGTCCGGGCCCCTGTGAATTGGTTAGAGGACGATCCTAAACTACCGTTATGGGTCCAAGGGCCAGAACAAAACTACAAGAGCGGCCTCGACTCAGCCCAAGCCGTCGAAATGGGCATCGCATCGGATCGTCTCGTCTCTTTGGCGGCAGTCGGGAACCAATACGGATTGGAATCACTACCGGAGGAAAAGCAAACCAATACAACGGAACAATTGGTTGAGTGGATCGCCTCGCAACGATGGCTGTCGATGTTCTTGTTCATGGTGGGCCTGATGTGCCTTGTGGCCGAACTCAACGCTCCGGGTGTGGGTGTGCCCGGCGCGATCGCTACGATCTGTTTCCTTCTGTTCTTCTGGTTGAATTTGTTCCAAGGAACTGTCGAGTGGCTCGAAATTTTGTTGATCGTTGGTGGAGTCGCATTCATGGCGGTCGAAGTCTTTATCCTTCCTGGATTCGGTGTCTTCGGAGTCAGCGGGCTAGTCATGTTGGCTGCTGGATTGCTGCTGGCGGGACAGACCTTTGTTTTGCCCACCAACCAATACCAGACCGAGCGGCTGATCTATGGACTTGGTCAACTCGGATTTGGGACATTTTTACTGTTGGGTTTGTTGATCGCATTTCGCAAGCAGTTGGCCAATATGCCGATGTTTCGCTGGTTCGCGCTGCAGCCTCCGACCAACGACCGATTCCTGGCCAACATGGAACAATTGGAGGATGAAAGACGCTCGCTTCTAGGTCGATATGGCTCGACCATGACTCGATGCAATCCCTTTGGCAAAGCCCGTATCGGCGACGAGATCGTCGATGTGGTCTCCGAACATGCTTGGATTGATGAGGATTCACCGATCGAAGTCATCGCCGTTCAAGACCATCACGTTGTCATCCGCCGCAGAAGTATTTAAAGATGCGACGTCCCTGGATGAAGTCTCTATTCGCGGTAGGATGGTGGATCTCCACGATTGGTCTTGCTCTGCCGCAAGACGAGGCCCAGTCAAAGACGAGCGATTTGGCCGTGGAGGGATATGAGACGCTTTCGGAGGATCCTTTGTCAAACTGGAATCTGGCGCTCCCGACCATGGGAGGCAAGCAGCTGTGGACCGATCATCGCTACTGGAACGGTTGGCGGATCCAATACAACAACACCTTTGGTCATTGGAGGTTGCTGGACCCGAAGGCGGTCCGTCGCGGTTGGGGGACCAAGCAAGCCATGCTTGATGAGCTGAGTCGTATCCAGCAGGCTAGCCCATCCACATCGACACCTGCAGAAGAAGTCGTTTTTCTATTGCATGGGTTGATGCGTACGACATCAAGCATGAAGCCACTGGCAACCGAAATTCGGTCACGGACGACCACTCCTCCCGAGATCATCTATTTTGGTTACGCCAGCACACGTGACTCGGTTGCTGCCCACGCGTCTGCATTCCGCGAGGTTGTCGAGAATTTGCCAGGACGGCCTCGTTGGAAAGCCATGGGTCACAGTATGGGCAACATCGTCCTCAGAACCGCTATCGCCCAATGGCAAAGCGAAGGGGACCCTCAAGGCGTTCTTAAGAGATTGGATCGCGTGGTGATGTTGGGTCCACCGAATCAAGGTTCCTCATTCGCGCGCAAATTGTCGCAGCTTGGCCTTTTTGAAATCGTCACAGGAACCTCGGGTATGCAATTGGGACCGCAGTGGTCTGAGTTTCAGTCGCATCTCGGCGTTCCCACATGCCCATTCGCTGTGATTGCTGGTGACATTTCCAAGCACCCGATCCAAAACCCGTGGCTTCAAGGCCCCAGCGACGGCATCGTCACAGTGGACGAAGCCAGGCTCGATGGGATGCAAGAGTTCATCGTGCACCCTGTTCTGCACTCCTTCCTGATGCAGGATTCGCGTTGCGTGCGAGATGCGATTGATTTCCTGATGCGTTGACGCCCGTCCTGCGTCCGTTCCCTCAAAGAACGTTGTCCCAATTCCATTCATTGAGTTTCGTGGAGGTTGTTGACCTTCACAGTGATCAAGGATCTTTAACAAGATCCACTACGTTTGACGGGGCCCCAGGCAGCTTGCACTGCACCTCTAGAACAAGAAACAGTGGACTCGCGTCCCTCGCTCGCCGGTCGCCACCGCACCATAAACCGCAAACCTTCTTGCCTACCAGTCGATCCCAAGCTTTTCAAACTCCTCACGCAGCCGATCGATCTCGAGCCAGCGCGCCAAATGCTCCTTGCGGCAGCGGTAGAACAGAAAGTCTCGCTTGCTATCGAGGTGCATCTCTTCGATCGATGCATTCGTATGATTGATCCGCAAGACCTCTCGCATCGTTCCTTGATCCACTCTCGAAAACACCAGGTTGCCATCGTTGCTACAGGAAACAATCGTCCCATCCTTCATGCAAGCGACTCCTGTGACCGGCATGCGATGAATCTTCGATTCGGCGACAAGGGATTGCGATTCGATATTAAAGATACCGACTCGACCGTCGCCGGTTCCGATCGCCCACTGATTCGTGCCGACCCAACAATAGTTCTGAACATCACCGAATGGGATCGTGACACTCGATGTTGTTCTCCCAGTCGCAGCATCGATCCACACTGCGCGACCATTCTGCATTAAGCAAGTGATAACATCGCCATCAAACTGCATGTCGAGCAGTCCTTTTGGGTCTCCCGATATATCGAGCGACTCTCGCCATTCCCACTGAAGTGACCAATCGAGCGTCGAAATAGCTTTCATCAATGGGCTTGTTCGAGTCCCAACGCTTTTTCCAGGAATCGTTTCGTCGATGGCTATGTAAAGTGTCCGCCGATCTGGTGCGATCCGAAGCCATCGAATTTGCGACAATTCCCAATCGTGATAGCTCCAGGTTTTGTTTTTCACGTCCTGTGACGCAATTCTGTTTAGCAACGGACTCCAGATCAACAGCAGCCCATCGTGGTACGTCATGCAGTGGTAGTATTCAGGGAAGAAGAGTGGGGTATGATCCCATGGTGATTCTCGAGGTCTCGACATGGTCGTGGTAGTTCTGCCGATCAATTGACCTGAAGTGTCACCCAATTTCAAAAACTGATCCACGAGTACTGGCCCAACGGGATCATGCGTATCCATGGCAATCTTGTCGACAGTGCGTAGACGTCCATGCGTCGTGCCGAATGCCATTCGTTCGGGATGACTGTACAAGTTCAGCTGCTTGTCGCCCCACACGGCGATGTATTTCCCCTCCGCAGGAACCGCTGCCCCGACCGCCGAAGTTCCGGAAATGGGAATTTTCATCGCAAGCTCGCCACTTCCATAGTCCCATACGCGGACATTTTTTGTGTCGGACGTATAAAGCAAATTTGCAGAGGGACTCAAGCAAACGGTGCTGGAACTAGTGTGAGTGGATTCTGTATCCTGATTGTTGTAGCGCAATGTTCGAATCAGCTCACCATTGGCCTGATCGTAGATCCGGATACCGTCATTGGAGAGAAATCCGAATCCCTGTCCGTGGAAATCGCTCCCTAGATACGTGGCACGCAAATTTCGTTCATGGACGAAAGCATCCTTGGAATGTAGTTTTCCGTCCAACAAATCCATTCGTTTCAATCCATCGGAATGTACGAACAAAGCATCGTGCCAAAACACCTTTTCAATCTTCGATTCAAATGGGTGCTCATCCTGGATTGAGAAATTTTCCGCACTGGACAAACGCAAGACTTTTCCGTCTCCACCTGAAGCAACTTGTCGACCATCGGGGGAGACATCCAAACCAAAAATCGTTTCTGCATGCACTCGCTTGGAACGCAGTACCTTGCCCTTAGCAACTTCGACGGCGTGGAGCACACCCGTTCGCGATCCGCAGTAAAGGATTGACCCATCATGCGAAAACGCCATGGCCCGCACACCCAGGATGTCCTCGTGCCCTTCCCCAAGCATTTTCGGTGAGGGCAACTCGACTTCGAGTCGCTCGCTCAATTCCTCTCCACGAAAGAGGATGAGCGTGTTTCGATTGTCTGAGGGGACGTTCAATCCAACGGCCAGACATTGGCCATCTCGACTCCACAAACACGTATAAACATCTTTATTCTTTAGCAGATTGCGAGACCATTCCAGATCTGATGCTTTCATGGCCGCTGCAAGTTCATTCCGGACCAAGAGCTTTTCGTTGTCCGCGCGAGCATAACGAGCGACATTGGAAAGCTCCGCTATCCCCTTGCGTTGCCAGCCCACTTGCGGATTGATTCGTCTCTCTCGGTTGTCATTTACGGCCAAGAACAATTCCTTCGATCGCAGCTCGTCATCGCGAGCGCTCAGAAGCTCTTGTTGGAGAAGGTTTCTGCTCTGGACCATCGACAGTTCACGTCGCCAAGTGATTGCCGATGAGACAATGATGACCATCAATACGGTCGCGATCGATCCGGTCACTACTTGCATTGGGTGAGACTGCACATACCTCTTCGCACGCGTAAGCAACGGGGTTTTGGTTGCCCTGACCTGTTCTCCCTCGATAAATCGCCTAAGATCCTCAGCGAACTCAGCACACGATGGATAACGATCCCTTGGGTCGCGCTCCATCGCCTTTTCTATCACGCGTACGAGACCACTCGGCACTTCAGGCCGGCTTTTGGACAGAGATTGGGGAGACGTTGAAGCGACGGCTCTCACCAAGGCGGATTGTGGGTATTCCGCATAGGGAGGAAATAGTGCCAGAAGTTCGTACAAGGTGGCGCCGATCGAATAGACGTCAGTGCGTCGATCCAACCGAGCGTCACTGGAGTTCAGTAAGCGTTCCGGGCTCATGTATCGCAGGGTACCGAGAATCTCACCCGACTCGGTCATGGAATGATGGGACTCGAGGCGCGCCAGGCCGAAGTCGAGAATCCAAACATGGCCACTGGGTTCGAGCATGATATTGGAGGGCTTGATGTCGCGATGAATCACGCCCGATTCGTGGGCAGCATCGAGTGCCGTTGCGATCTGCTGACCGATGCGCGTCACTTCGTGCACGTACCCCGACCAATCCCGATCGCCGATGAAGCCTGGAACACAAGTCTCGCGATCTTCCGTGCCATACCGTTTCTTCGCCACGTCGCGCAGATCCGAAAGCGTCATCCCTTCGATGAATGGCATCGAGTAATACAACCGTCCGTCGTGTTCACCGATGGTGTACACGGGAACGATATTCGGGTGTTTCAATCGGGCTGCAGCAAGAGCCTCGTTTTCAAATCGAATTCGAGCTCGATCGCTTTCCGCTAGGTCGGTCGCCAACAGCTTGATTGCGACACGACGTTGGAGTGGGACTTCGAGCGCCTCGTACACCACGCCCATTCCGCCTCGCCCTATCTGTCGGATCAAGCGGTAGTCTCCTAACCGCTTATCGGCACGGACCGTTTCGTCGGATTCGCTTTGGCTGCTATCGGTCTCTGAGCCATTGGCGAGGATCCGAATCGTCGGCATAAGTTTTTCAATACGCTCGATCCATTGGGGATGATTCCGGCGCAGGTCCTCCCACGGTATAGCGTTCCCGGCCTGGACGCGATCGGCAAGATCATCGATCAGAGAAGCGAAGTCGAGTTCGTCTTCCGGTAGGTGATTAGGATCAACGGGACGTGTCACCATCGGGATTAAGAATGTTGCGAAGTGATTCCAAGATACGGAGATGGCGCATCTTGGCTGCAGACAAAGTGATTCCCAAGATCTCCGCGATCTCGGGCATCGTCAATCCGTCATCATACTTCATTCTTAGTAGCTCGCGGTTCTCCGCCGATAGTTCTTCGACGGCTGTCGCGAGAAGGGTCAGACGCTCGCGTCGATCGATTTTGGAAAGGGGGCCGGATGAACCATCGGCAATCGACTCGACGATCGGTCGAATCCATTCGGTACCAGGGCGAAGTTCCATGCTTTGTTCACTTCGGACCGACCGACGTTGGCTCCGCACGTGGAAGCGGTACGCTTCCTTCAATCGCTGCCAGACCAGGCGATACAGCCACGCGTGCAACGGTAGTTCCTGGTTCCTCGCGTAGTTCGGCAGTTCGCGTGCAGCGACTAGCATGGCTTCCTGAACGATATCGGACGGATCCACTCGGGCATTGAGTTCTGTCCCCAGCTTCTGTGCAGCAAGCTGAATCAGTGAATCGCGATAACGAGCGAGGAGCTTCTCAGCGGCATCCTTGTCTCCACGGCAAACTTCGCCGAGCCAACGACGGACATCTTCTGAATCGTTCCCAGACGAATTAATCAAAATTCTGTCGCTTTCTATGTGACGATTCCTGCCGAACGACGCATTAGGTATTGAATCTTCCTTTCCCGTCAGTCCTTTAGCTTGCCGCGAAAGGAGCGATTTAAGTGTAACTGAGCCTAGGACCCCGTCCAGCTTTGCCCAGACCAAAGTGGTGCGACGCTCCGCGTCGCACTGAATCTCGACGTTGTTGAAATCAATCCCATGTCAGTCGTGTTCGTGACCATCCCAGAGTCTCTTTCACTAGGTTTTCCTCCCGTCGCCCCGTTTTCCGCCGTGGCGGACTTTCAGCGGGGAGAGGCTGCAAGTCCGCCGTGGCGAAGGTCGTGACGTAGGCATCCTGACTGCGAACTGCACAACATGTAGTGCAAGCATTGCCGACTTAACGGCAAATTTTGACAGGCTGGAAGCCTATCCCACCTTGGTTGAACGCTATTGCACCGAAACCGACACAAGAGGATCCCTCATGCCGCGAGGCATTCGAATCAAGGGCGAAGCTGTTCGAGAATTGCGGTTAGCGCGAGGCTGGCCGCAAAGTCTACTGGCTGAGCACGCCGGGGTATCGGAACGAACCGTTCGCAATGCTGAGTCGGGTCGGGTATTAGGTCTGCATGTTGCTCAGTGCCTCGCCATGGCGTTAGGGGTGTCGGTGGAGAATCTGTCCTCGCGCCATTCACCAACGGTGCAGCATGTCGATTGGGAAGGCTTAATTCGAGCGTTTGACACAGCGTATGGGCAAGCCATCTTAATTGGCGAACTTGATGGGTTGCTTGAGTTCACCCATTCCGAGATTGAATGGTTTTGCATGACGACACCGATCATGTCCTTTTGCGGCCAGTTTGTGGGGGTGGATGGTTTGAGATCCCACTGCCAAGCCGTGCATCGCTTTCTTCGCGGATTGTCGGTACAAGCTCGGGACCCGCAGTATCGCATGATCCATGGCGTGGGAAACTTGCTCTACTTCCAAGGCGAAGTTCGCTTCTCAACGCGTCATGAAGAGGAGCAACGGTATTGGGTCGCCAAGCTTCTTCGTTTCGAAGAAAACAAGATCCGCAGCGTCGAACAGTTCTTCGGTCCGCTATCGCCGATCGGCTCGTTGGAATCCACATCCCACCCGGCCTCCATCGCCCGGCATGGATCGCAACCGTAGCCACCGGCACCAGCCGGTGGACCAGCGCTTCTATCCACGGCCTCCGCGGCCATGGCTACGATCTATCGTACGCGCCAGTCGACGCGTTGGTCGTATTGGATCGTGGTGTTGACCAACTCGTAGAGTTCGGGGTCGTACTGTTTCAACTCCTCTCGCGTTCGGATCGAGTTCGAATGGTCCAAAGGTGCTGGGGTTTGTCCTAAAGCATCAAAATACGCCATCACACCGTAGTTCCAGTAAGCACGGCGCGACGTAGCCGCGCGGGTGCTTTGCCATTTGCCACTGCTCGTCGCG
>JALOQW010000386.1 GCA_025459275.1 Pirellula sp. | reverse complement strand
CGATGCAAGCCACGCAAAAAGTGTTCGAGAACACCTTGCGATTCACCGAGCTGATCCTGCGTGTGCCAGTTGCCATGCGAAGTTCGACGGCTTCGGATTAGCTCTCGAAAACTTTGACGCAACCGGCAGGTGGCGCACGGTAGAACCAGCGTACGAGGATCCAGCGAAACCAGTAGCTCGTGAAGAAGGAGCCGCTCCTCCTGTATTCGATATCGATACCAAGGTCGAAATGGCAGACGGTTCTCGCTTCGAAGGAATCGAAGGGATGAAGCAGTATCTGTTGTCCAGAAGAGAGGACTTTGTGCGTGGATTGACGGAACGCATGACGGTTTATGCGTGCGGGCGTGGATTAACTTCCTCCGATCGCGAGCAAATCGAAACCGTGGTGCGATCTACCGCCGCGAATGGCTACAGACTCCATTCATTGATCCGCGCTGTCATCGATTCCAAAGCGTTTCGGACCCGTTAATTTTGTTCAAGGAGACATGACGTGTTTCGACCCATTTCCAGAAGAAAAATGCTCCGCGGCGCCGCTGGCACTTTGCTGGGCTTGCCGCTGTTGGAGGTCATGTCTCACCCCATCGCTCGGGCATCCAGCGAGACAACGCCCAATCGACTGATTTGGATTCACACCGAAAGTGGTATGTGGATGCCTAGATTCAAGCCTACGACGCTTGGTCGAGACTTTGAGTTGACGTACATCCTTGAACCGCTAGCTCCTTTCCGCGATCACCTGTCGGTTTTGAGTGGTTTGCGTCACGCCAACGCGTTCAAACGCAACCCTCAAACAGGACGCCATATCCAAGATGGAATGTGTCACCTGACGGGCGCTGACCTGAGCAGCACTCCCGGAGTGGCAGTTCGAAACACGGTATCGGTGGACCAGGTCGCAGCCGAAGCAATCGGCGAGAAGACTCGCTTGCCCGTTCTCAACGTTACAGTCGACCGTTCGAGCACGATGAGCTTTACTAACGCTGGAACACCTGTTCCCGCTGAATGGGATCCTCGCGCGATTTTCCGTCGTCTCTTCGCAGATGACTCCCCGGACGCCAAAGCGCAGGCCATTGTGGGTTTCGAAAGAAACAGAAGCGTCTTGGACAACGTTCTTGAATCAACTCATGAACTCTCTCGACAACTTGGAGCGAATGATCGACGCACCATGGATGAATATCTCTCCACGGTTCGCGAAGTCGAACGCCGGGCCAAGGTAGCTCGTCAATGGGCGGAGCAGCCATCGGTGTCTGCGCCGCCAGGCACAACGGCTCCTGGGCCAGTTCCAGAAAAGGATCGCACTGCCTACATCCGTTTGATGCTCGACATGCTCGTCCTCGCCTTACAAACCGATCAAACGAGAATAGCGACAGCCCGAATCGGATTTATGGGTTGCCAATACCCCGATATAGGTTGCCCAGATGGCTACCACAGTTACACCCATCACGACTTTCGAAAGGATCGACAAGAGGCAATGGCCAAGGTGGACCGTCATCGCATCAGCCACTTGGCCTATTTCCTGGACAAGCTAAACCGAACCCAAGAAGGAGGACGCCCCCTGCTCGGCACTTGCCTCATTCACTACGGAGCAGGGATGGGCGAAGAACATGAATCGACCGACTTGGCCAACCTCCTCATCGGATCTGCCAAGGGAATTCAACCTGTCGGACATGTCGATTTCAACGATCAGCCACTAGCCAATTTGTATGTTTGTATGCTCAATGCAGCTGGTATTCAGACCGAGTCCTTTGCCGATAGCTCCGGCCCATTATCACTAACATGAGCAAGCCGCTCCGCTGCGCACTCAATCGCTCGGGGCGGTGACCGTTTTCAAGATCTCGAGTTCAAGAGCCTCCATGCATCGACCGACCCACGGAAGCAGAATTCGATACAAAGCAAACGAAACGAAACACCAGGGAACGATCAATACAGCAGCGATCGGCCAATCAGCGGCTTGGGGAACGAACGGCTTCAATGAAACTTCCACAGCCAAGGGTAAGGCCGACCAACAGAGCAGGGCGGGGTGCAGCATCGACAACATCAGGTTGATTGCAATATGCTTCCACGAAAACTCCTTGGGCTGCAGTGCCCCGGGCGGCAATCCGAACGGCGAAAGTATCGACATCAGGTCGGATATTAAGAGATAGTACGGAACGTAAGCGACCAATACGAGAACGACGAAGATCATTTTATCAATCGCCAAGCCCCACCAAACACCCACGGCCAACGCCAAGATCGCAGCCGCAAACCAGGCTGGTAAACCATATGCCAAATTGCGCCCGTGAAGGATAACCCATCGCGGAATCGGTGATAAAACCCACGTTCGAAATCCACCCCGGTCCAAGCCGAATTGGTTCCCGAGAATCCCCGAAGACGTGTATAGCCCAAAGCCAGCCAAGGCCAACGTGATCATGGTCTTGACCACATCCCCTTCGTTGCGATTCCACAAGCGTATCAGAAACAAGCCCAGAATCGGTTGCAGGATTGGTGCCAGCAACATCAACTTCAACTCAGGTGCACGCCACATGGAAATCCATGTTTGCATCGCTACGGCCGAAACCATGGGGCTTGCACCAGGAATCGATCTCTCTATCCATCGCGATCGGTCCGATGCGATGACTGCTCGTTGTGGCATCACTTTGACGTCGGTGCGACCACTGTCAAAACCATGTCGATAAAATCGAAGGGTCGTGTGGTAGTTTCGACGCATCGAAAGCAAACCCACTGCGAGCATGCACGGCACCATCCACCAGGCGTGCGAAATCGATACGTCGGTCCCAGATGCCATGCACGCAGCCAACCACATGGGGGGCGCCACCAACTGCAACCATTGCAGCGCCGATGCCCAGCGTGCAGCCACTTCTACGTCGATTCCCGGTTTCCTGTTTTCGACACGATTGGGTGGCTGTGCTTCGCCATCCTGCGTGGCTTGCTCCGCCTCGTCATTTGCATCCTTCGTTGGCGGTGATTTCTCCGCCATACGGAGCAATCGCGGTATACCGATAGCCATGGCGGGAAAGACAAACACGAAGAAGAGTGAAAAGGCAACCATCACCCTTTGGCGTCGCCTAGGGGTAGCCATCCAAGCCGCCAACGCCCCTTGGAAATGCGAGGTCAATGCCGTCACCATCAACAAGTACGCCACCAAAGCCAGCCACAACAGCAGCACACTCGGCCCCTTGGCCACCGATGCCCCAACCAAGACCCCAGTGGTAAAACTTGCGAAGTAAACGATTGGAAAATTGATGAGCGAACTCAGGTAGTTCAACACAAATGCATGGCTCGGCGATATCGGCAGGTGCATGATCCGATCCAGTGTCAGAACATCGTTCCGAAACACTTCCGTGGAAACATGAATGAACCAAACCAGCAAGAAAGCGATGACCAAGCCATTCCAAAATAGCAACTGCCATTCCCATAGGAGTTTGGTGTACAACGCGTAACCGGCTGCAGCACCCATCGCGAATGCTCCCAGAACTCCCATCGCTGCCGCAGCAAAAAAGACCGTCGTGACAACCTGACCAAGAATCGATTCACGCTGCCAAGCGTTACGGCGCATATGAAACCGCAGATATACCAAGGCAAGAAGCGGATCGATCAACCCTCGAAACCACGCGCCGACGCCAGGCTTGCGGGGCAGGGGAGGGGAGGGGAATGAAGCGGCATGATCGTTGGCGAAGGAATTCATGTCGTATTTCTCGGCGATGAATCCAACCAGTCAAGCTTTGCCGAAGCGACTCCTTCACTCCCTGCGGCTGACAAGAACGATTGCTCCAACGTTCCATCGGCCAATATCTCTTGCATCGATCGCTGTTGCACCAACCGTCCGCGCACAATGATGCCGACATGGCTGCACAACTTCTGTACGATCTCTAGCACGTGCGACGTCAGAAACACCGTCCCCCCACGTTGAACGAATTGATTCAGCAAATCCCGTATCGTCAATGACGCAACCGCATCCACCCCTTCAAAAGGCTCGTCGAGAAACAGCAACTTGGGATTCGCCAACAACGCTGCTGCCAGCGACAACTTCTTCCTCATGCCATGCGAATACTCCATGGTGAGCTTTTTGCTCTCACCGTCCAAACTCAGTAACTGGAGCAACTCGCCACTCCGACTTCGAATCACCTGACGATCCAAACCGTGAACTCGACCGATGAAAGTCAAGTACTCGATCCCTGACAGGTTATCAAACAACGCGAGATTCTCGGGAATGACACCGATCGATCGCTTGGCTTCCAGCGACTGCGACGGATCGAGCATGTTCAACCCCAAGACTTGAACCGAACCACTCGTCGGCGATAAAAGCCCTGTCAGCATCTTAATCGTGGTCGATTTGCCGGCCCCATTCGGTCCGAGAAAACCATAGAAGGTCCCCAACTCGACCCGAAGATTCAAATCGTCGACCACTAGCTTCCCTGCAAACGCCCGACATAGGGCATGCGTTTCAATAACGTAAGGCATACTCCAGCCACTCGACTCCCTAGGAAAACGTATCGACAGGAAGTGTAGCATCCCGAAGTCATCGCGAGGAAAAAGATGGGGCCCAACCTACGATTTTGCGAGGCAAGCATCGCGCCGGATTGCATTTTTTCGTTAAAATCTCTGGCAATCATCGCGAGTTTCAGGACTCAAGCGAAAACACCACCAAACCAAGGCTCTGATCAGGGAGGATTGCATGGCTCGCAGCAAACGCGATGCGGAACAGTTTCGTAAAGCCTTGGCGAAACGAAAAAAGGAGT
>JALOQW010000058.1 GCA_025459275.1 Pirellula sp. | reverse complement strand
AGCACGTCGAGCATCATGAGAGACAAGTAGTGAACGCCACTCAGACGAGCGGTGTACCGGACGGCTACTGCATCGAACCAGCCGCAGCGGCGAGGTCGCCCGGTGGTCGTTCCGTACTCGCGTCCGATATCGCGAATCTTTTGCCCTGTCGCATCCATCAATTCTGTTGGAAAGGGGCCACCACCCACGCGAGTGGAATACGCTTTGGCAACACCGATGACCCGTTCAATCCAACGGGCGGGGACTCCAGAGCCACTGGAAACACCAACCCCCGATGCATTGCTGCTGGTGACGAATGGATAGGTCCCATGGTCAATATCGAGCAGCGATCCCTGGGCACCTTCCATCAAGAGTTTTCGCCCTGCATCCAATTCGTCGAGCAAAAAGTAAGTCGTATCGGCGAGCATTGGACCGAGCGCATCCGCCCAGCGATGGCATTGCTCCGTAATCTTGTCAGCGTTGAGTTCCGCCATGTCTTCGTTGGTGGCTATCGATGAGAGAAGCAGACGTTTGGCGTCGACAATCTCCTTGATACGCGTTGCAAGGTCGGGCCTGACGAGATCCGCCATACGCATCGCATGCGTTCGGCCCACTTTGTCTCGATAGCATGGCCCGATACCACGGTTCGTTGTTCCGATACTCTCGCCACTGACGACCGTCTTGTTGATCGCTCGATCTTCCAAGATGTGCCAAGGCATGACGACGTGAGCACGCTGGCTGATCATAAGGTTGTTGCGAGGCTTAATGCCACGTTCCTCAAGGCTGATCAGCTCCTTGATGAGCATGTTGGGCTCGATGACCACGCCGGGGGCGATCACGTTCTGGATTTGAGGCGAGAGAATGCCGGATGGAATGTGATGAAGCTTGTAAACTTCTTGGCCACATACCACCGTATGACCGGCGTTGGCTCCTCCTTGATATCGAACCACCACATCGTGACGTGGCGCGAGGAGGTCGACCAATTTTCCTTTGGCTTCGTCCCCCCATTGAAGACCGATTACGCAGGTTGCAGGCACAGGTACACTCTCTTCAAAAGCATTCCCGCAGCATGTCCTCTACGAAAAGAAACGGCGGGGAACTTGGGGCGCAAACGCTAGAGTCTAGGGACGGCACTCGGAGGGCGTCAAGGCTTAACCGAGGCCTCCTTCGCAGCAAGTTTCGCAGATCCGATGGCAGCGGCTGCACTGGAACTTGGCGCGGATCTCAAGCAGTTTTCCACCGCAGGCGGGACAAGCTGCGAGGCTGGTAGGGCGACATGTATCCGTTCCAGGTTGGGGACTGGGGGATAGCGGAGGCGAGGTTTCTGTTTCCATTCGATCGTCCTGCGTCTTCAAAATCCAGCGTTTTCAGAGATCAGCGACCGCTAGGGACGGGTCCTGATCTGTCGCAATATCGCTTCGCGAGTACTATATCGAATATCCCGTCCGTCGCCCATCGCCCCGTCATCAACCAAGCCGTCCTTAACACAACCTATGTCTTTTGGTTCCAACGCGTCCAATGCTCGATCCGAAACGCCGCCCTCATGGTCCCGGTGGACTCAGGCCGGCGTCAGTATCGCCTTAGTCGCACACTTTTCCCTCCTCGCACTCAATTACGCATCCAACAACAGCCTTCGCCGATCGGAGTTCGCGGATCAGGCGTTGATTGCGGTCCAACCCTACCTGATCACCTTAGGATGGTACACCGAACTGGCACCGATCTCTTGGGTCACGGGCGAATCGTTCGATCACGCCATGACGATCGAGTACAAATCGAATCGGTCGGATACTCGTTGGACCACTTGGGTCGATTCGAAAAGATCGGATGGCCGCTGGCGACGCTTGGTCGCCTTGGCAGGCGCACTCGCCGAACACGATGACTCCGATGGCTTGGGACTGATTGCCCACGCACTCGTCACGCGCGCTGCGAAAGAGGGGATTGCGATCGATCAGATTCGGTTCTCGATGGAATTACCCGAAGTCAGCGACCAACCAGAGTCGATCTATGAAGCCGCGGTCGTCAAGCTCGATGCGACCGACATCACCTTGATCCCTCGAATCGAAGAAACTCGTTCGGTACCGGTGATTCCGGAAGCAAGGGCGATCCCTGCAGCGAAAGGGACGGGGAGTTGAATTGATGTTCCAGTCCTTCCTGAATTCTCTTTTGCTCGTTCCTGCAGCTTGGGACCGCTTTTGGTTCTCCGCGATTTCCACTCGAGCCGTTTCCACATGGCGAGTGGCAGTCGCCATAGTCGCGCTGTTGCACTTCCTGTCCTTTCTGACCTGGGTACCCCAATGGTTGGCCGGCGACGGATGGTTTGACCTGGAAACGGGGCGGTATCTGATCGGCGAAGGATTGCCGGATACGGGCAGCCAATATCGATGGTCCCCTTTGTTCGCCCTCACACAACCTGCGGCAGGCTACGCCGTGTGCATCGTCGGGCTCTTGGCAAGTGTTTCTTTGGTGCTCGGCATAGGCAGCCGCATCACGCCCGCCATGTGTTGGCTCTGTCTATTGACGATCCATCATCGAGCACCATGGTTATCAACACCTGGCGAAATCCTGCTCGCGGCAGGTTTGTTCTACTTGATTCTCGATCCGGGGCGAACCGCATGGAGTATCAAGCCAGGTTTCGACGATGGCTCCCAACGGGTGAGTGCACAAGTGGCTTTGCGCTGTGGACAGATTCACCTGCTCATGTGGTTGCTGTTCAGCTTGTTGAGTATGTTGCAACACCCGGTTTGGTGGAATGGCAGTGCTGTTGCTCTCATGTCGGAACAAGTTGATGGTTGGCTTGGGGCGATTCCCAGGACGAGTTACTTTGGCCAAGCTCTCACCTTGATCATCCTTGGATTACAGATCGCGACTCTCTTCTTGCTGACTCGACAAAGCACCCTTTCGCTTGGACTGCTGTGCTTGGCATGCTTTGCATTCATCGTGGCCATCTTCGCTGGCGACGGAATGTATGCGATGACGCTCCTCGCCATGGGCGTAGCATTCCTTCCCGGAACTTGGGCCGATGCCCGAACTGATACCTAGCCTCCCTTTTCATCGATTGCACTCCAATGACGACCGATCCTCTGCAACCAAGTCAACATCCACGCGACCGCCGCTCGTTCCTCGCCCACAGCAGCCTGGCTGCCGTTGGCGTTGCCACCGTGGGGAGCGTCAGCATCGCGAATCCTGCGTCACCTCACCTCGCAACAGGAGCCCCGACCTTGAAGTACTGTTTGAACACCAGCACGATCCATGGCGAAGTGGTACCACTGCTCAAGCAAATCGAAGTAGCGAGCCAAGCAGGCTACGACGCGATGGAATTGTGGTTGCGAGACATCGACAAGTATCTGAACGAAGGTGGTAATCTGAAAGATCTCAAGAAGCGGATTACCGACGCAGGATTGACGATTGAAAGCGCGATCGCCTTCGCTCCGTGGATTGTTGCGGACAGTGCCACGCACAAGAAAGCGTTGGAACAAGCCAAGAAGGAAATGGAAACGATCGTCGCGATTGGTGGAACACGCATCGCCGCCCCACCTGCTGGTGCCACCGACGGAGAACGCCTCGATCTGGATCGCGCTGGTGAACATTACCGCGCCCTGCTGCAGGTAGGGCGCAGCGTCGGTTGCCTGCCACAGCTCGAGGTTTGGGGATTCTCTAAGAACCTGTCCAAACTCTCCGAGGTTCTGTACGTGGCCGCCGCAGCCCAACACCCTGATGCCTGTGTGCTGCCCGATGTGTACCACCTCTACAAGGGAGGTTCCAACTTCGAGGACCTCGGTCTTTTGGCAGGGACCAAAATCCACGTGTTCCACATGAATGATTACCCCGACATCCCACGCGACAAAATCTCGGATGCCGACCGCGTGTATCCAGGTGACGGCATCGCCCCCATTTCCAAAGTCCTTCACACGGTTCTCGCAAGCGGCTTTAACGGCGTCCTTTCGTTAGAACTATTCAATCGCAAGTATTGGGAGATGGATCCACTCGAGAATGCCACGATCGGCCTAAAGAAGATGAAGGCTTCGGTCGAGTCGGCGCTCGCAAGCAAGTAAAATGATGGCCTCGTTTCGCGCTGCAGTTATAGGCACTGGATTCATTGGACCTGTCCACGTCGAAGGGCTGCGACGAGCCGGGGTAGAGGTGGCTGCGATCATCGGATCCACACCCGAAAAATCGCGACAAGCCAACCAGTCGCTCGGAATCCAAACGAATCTCGCGACCTTCGAAGAGGTATTGGCCGACCCCACGATTCATGCAGTTCATCTCGCGACTCCGAATCGACTTCATTATCCACAGTCGATTGCGGTTCTTGAATCAGGCAAACATCTCCTGTGCGAAAAGCCGTTGGCGATGACGACGCAAGAGTCGGCGGCCTTGGTCCGATTGGCGCGTGCAACCGGTTTGATGGCGGCCGTCGCCTACAATATTCGCTTCTATCCTCTATGCCATGAGATCGCAGAACGTGTCGGGTCCGGTAACCTTGGGGACCTGCTGCACGTTCACGGATCCTATGTTCAAGATTGGCTGTTGTATGAAACCGACTTCAATTGGCGCGTGTTGAGCGAGGATGGTGGAGAGCTCCGCGCGGTCGCCGATATTGGAACCCATTGGCTCGACTTGATTCAGTTCATCACAGGTCAGCATATCGTTTCGGTATGTGCGGATCTGAGAACCGTTCATCCTGAGCGGTCTCGCCCTCGAGGAGGCGTGGAGACATTCTCTTCCTCGCTGCAAACTCCCACGGCCTCCGACCGCGTCCCGATCTCCACCGAAGATTGTGGCTGCGTCATGTTCCGTTTTCAAGATGGGGCCAATGGTTGCTTGTGGGTATCGCAAACCACTGCGGGCCGAAAGAATTGCCTCCGCTTCGAAGTTGCTGGAACTCAAGGCTCTGCGGCTTGGAACAGTGAGAGTCCAAACGAATTGTGGCTCGGGCATCGAGACAGGAGCAATGAGTTGTTGATTCGGGATCCCGCACTTCTGTCTCGCCGTGCCGCAGCCATCGCCAATTATCCGGGTGGCCACAATGAAGGATTCCCCGACACGTTCAAGCAACTCTTCAAGAGCTTTTATGGTGCCATCGAACGGGGTGCAAAAGATCAGCCACGTCCGTTCCCAACGTTGGAGGATGGGCATCGAGAGATCGCCCTTTGCGAAGCGATCCTCGAAAGCCAAAGGCGACGTTGCTGGATCGACGTAGTTGATTCGCCATCCGTCGATGCAGACTAAGTTAGTCGACGTGAAGTAGCGGTCCAGCGGCCTCCTTCCTTAAAAGCGGTACGGCGCAAGCCGTCCGGTGAGTACGGATACTGACTGTCTATGATGGATTCCATTCACCGGGCTGCTTGCGCTGCTCCGCTAGGAATATCGCTATTTGGCGCAAGCCGTCCGGTGAGTACTGATGTTGAATGTGTTTACGGGTTCACTTCACCGGGCAGCTTGCGCTGCTCCGCTAAGATAATCGCCATTTATTGCAAGCCGTCCGGTGCCCATTGGGTACCGCCCTTGAGCGGCCAATTACTCCAATGCGGGTACGATGCAGTACAAATTGCGTTCCCCTCGGATCAATAGTCGGCCTTGACTGATGGCGGGACTTGCCAAAACCGATTCGCCGAGATCGTTCTGCGACACGACGGTTCCTTTTCCGTCCATCGCGATCACGTAGGTGGTCCCTTCTTCACTGGTGCAGTACAAGTGACCCGCGCAGGCGACGGGAGAAGCCGTGTAGGCGGTCGCCTTTTCGCCACGCAGTCGCTGTCGAAACAGGCGCTTTCCCGTTGCTAGATCGAGCCCCGTCAAGATTCCTCCATTATCCAAAATGGTCATTTGATCAACGGTGACGACGGGCGTCGGCATGTAGGGTCCACCTTTCATTTGAGCCCAGAGAAACGGAGAATCCTCCGACGGACTCTCGGGGATCTTCAGATCTCCTCGAGCGCTGTGTCGGAGCGCAACAATAGGCTGCACCGGAGCATAACCACTGGTGACGACCGCGAACTCAGGAAGTACTTGAGGGGTTGGGACAACGATCTCAGAGAATCCACCCATTTTCCAAAGGACTTCGCCGGTACGAGCATGGTATGCGGCCGTGCATTTGGTTCCTGTGGCAATGACCATGGGCGTTCCATCTTTGGCGATAAAGGCGACGGGACTGCTCCACGTTGGGATTTCTTCGCGGGGCGTCTTCCATCGAGTTTCTCCGGTTCGGAGATCGATAGCTGACAAGAAGGCTTCGTCTTGCACATCGCACTGGACGATGACCGAATCTTCAAAGATGCATGGTGAGCTTCCGAACCCCCACTGATATGATCGATCGTAAAACCAACCGCTGTCGAGCAAACCCAAATCGCGAGTCCACAAGAGATTGCCGTCCATGTCAAAACAGTGGAGGCCGGCTTCACCGAACATGGCGAGCACATGCTTGCCATCGGTCGCGGCCGTCGCGTTGGCGTGGCTGCTCTTGGCATGTCGTTTCACTTGAGGTACTCGCCGAGCAGCCTCTCGTTCCCAAAGAACGGAGCCCGTTTCGAGATCGACGCAAATCAACCGATACGAGCACTCGCCATTGCTTTGCACGGACTCGACGTCACCATAGGCACCGGTCCGAAAGCCGCTGGCATCCGATTCTTGGACACCGGTAGTCAAGAAGACCCGATTGTCCCATACGATGGGGGACGAAGTCGCCAATCCAGGGATTGAGGTTTTCCAGGCAACGTTCTTGCCTGACGGTCCATCCCATACCGTGATGGGAACATTGCCAGTTGCGATCCCTCGCGACAAGGGCCCACGAAACTGAGGCCAGTTCGTATCCGGTTCTGGAAAGTCCTCAAAGCGTCGCGTGCTCGATTCCAACTCAGCAACAGGGGCCGCTGGTGCTGGTGCAATCGGATTGGCTGTTCGTTCAAAGGTCCGTTCGCTTTCGCCTGCTTTCCATGTCAAAGCGCGGATCTTCTCGGCATCGCGCAGGAACTGCACTGTCGTTCCTCGCGCCACGAAGGTATCGGTCCCTTCTGGTTCGAGGCGAAGGGAGCGTTCGCTATCTCCCTCGGATGCGATCAGCGCCCCGTCGTTGATCTTGATGGTCATGAGTGCCGACTCGAATTGGTAGACTCCTTCGAATGGCTTGAGCTGATCCAGTTTTTGCTGTTCCAGCGCGGCGTAGTCGACCATTCTTTTGGCTTCTTCGGAGAGATTGGTCTCGAGTATTTCAAGGATCGGCTGCGTGGCCGCGTTGGGGGCAGCCTGCATCTTGCGAGCCGCACGAATGGCGCTGGCTCTAGCCGCATCGCTGATCTTCCCGGATTCGATCAACATGCGAACCACTTCCGGCTGCATGGAGCCTACGGCATTACTTAATGCCGCATCGGCATCTTGAGCACCAGCCGCGACGAGGATCTTGGCGATTTCCGTATGGCGACGCATCACCGCCCATCCCAGAGGGGTGAACTTGTAGAACGTGTCCTTTGTGTTCACGTCGGCACCTCGGTCGATCAATAATCGAGCAGCTTCGATATGACCATGATCGCAAGCGGTGGCCAGAGGAGTCACCCCGTAAGAAGAGGGTGAATTTACGTCGATGCCTTTGGCCAGTAAGCCTTCGATCGCAGTGACGTCTCCCCGTCGAGCGGCTTCGCGCAATCGCTCGCCGTCGTCAGCATTCGCCCTACTGCAGAAAAGCACCGAGGCTAGGACGCAGGCCCAGGCCATTCGTCCTGTTACGTTTTCATGAAGATCTATCACAAACCTGTCCTTCAGATGAGGGCTGATGAAACCTAATGTAATACCATTCAACGAACCTACCTAATGTAGTAGTGGATCTTGCCAAAGATCTCGGACGTAGTGGATCTTGCCAAAGATCCTTGATGAAGCCAAAGATCCTTGAGCACTGGGAAGTTGAGCAACTTCCACTACCTTCATTGAACGGTATTGCGATTAAACAAACGGGGCGGCGTCACCCTTCTACTTCGTGCTTTGGGTTCGAAACTTGGCAACGACTTGTCCGGCTGTCAAAAGTTCAAGGTCGTCACCTCGAACATGGAATCCATCGACGGACGACATGATCTTGGCAAATTGGGATTCCAATTCCATGGCATCAGGCGGGCCGGCCATGCGTGTGCTTATCAACTCGCCGAGGGTGACACTTTCGCCCGCCAAGGCGTAGGAGCCGGACAGACGGTTGACACCGCCAAAGATCGAGACTCTTCCACGTTCGAATTTCATGGTGGGTGGTTTGGGCGCTGAAACAGGCTTGCCGTTCAGCCAAACCAGTGTCCATTCTTTTCCGGCGGCTTGGTTGATTTCGGACATGTCGCAGACGTGGGCTCGCCACATGCGCGTGACTTCTTGGGTTGGGTTGGGAGTGGGGAGAGACAACTTGAAATCGGCTGGGGCAGGGTAGATCGTGACTCCTTCTTTGATCGTCTCGACGACTCGGATGTTTTTGATTTCCGTGGAGGCAACGCGGAGTGGATCTTGATCAAGGATAACGAGATCGGCCAGCTTACCAGCTTCGAGTGTCCCTTTTCGGTCTTGCTCACCGTATTGTTCGGCCACCCATGCGGTCATGGCTTTGAGTCCTTCATAGGGTGTGACACGCTGATTCAAACCGATGTCTGCTCCTCCGCGCGATACGCGGTTCACGGCGGAATGGAGCATCATCATTTGATCGAGTGGGGCAACAACAAAGTCGGTATGATTGCTAGGCCTGAGTCCAGCATCAATCGCATCGCGCATCGGGCTAATGTACATGGCTTGATCCATTCCGCGATTCGCGATGTGGGCCTCTGCAAAGTAAAAGGTATGCAAGGTGTAAAAAGACGGGCGGACTTTGTACTTAACGAACTTCGGGATCTGATCTTTTCGCATGAATTGCGTGTGGATCGTGGTGACGTTCCAAAAACGGTTGAAGTCCCCATTGCGAGCGTACTCATAGGCAGTCAAGAATGCGTCGATGGCTGCATCGCCGTTGCAATGCAGTATCAACGGAACGTTCATGTCATAGACTTTCTTGACCATTTGATTGGCGAGGTCCTGAGGAAAAGTCAGTTCTCCTTTCCAGTCTTTTTCCCCTCCTGGGCCGCCGGTCAAATAAGGTGTTGTGAATGCTGCCGTTCGACCTTGAGGTGAACCATCGACCGTGATTTTCACGCCGCCGATTTTGAATCGTTTGTTGTAGCGTCCCCATTCGGTGACTGGGATCTCTTCCAAAACCCGGTCGACATCGGTGATGAAAGGGAAGGCGATGATGTCAATGATGTTGGCACCTGCAGCTGATGCGCGTTGGATCGTTTGAATCTGGGGGAGGTGGGACGCTCCTTCTTGTGCCGTCGTGATACCTGCCTCGGCATACAGCATTTGACCTGCGCGCGACCATTCGATTTCTTGCTGCGCGGTCAAAGGTTCCGATTGCTCGAATACCGGCAAGAACGCGGTCTCCATAATCAGTCCCCATGGCTCTTCGGTGCCTGGTTTACGGACGATCACTCCGCCGGGAGGCGTCTTGGTCTCAGCGCTGATGCCATACTTCTTGAGTGCGAGACTGTTCATTACCGCTCCATGCATGGAGACGTGATCGATGCGAACAGGATTCTCGGGGAAGGCTTCATCGAGATCGTCACGGTTTAGCAGTCGACCCTCGGGCATCACCGTATCATCGTATCCATAGCCAAGGATCAACTCTCCTTTGGGGATCTGACGATCGGCCGCATATCGCTTCAGTTCGGCGATGATGCTCGGCACATCTTTTCCCGGTCCGGAGGGTGGCGCGTAGAGCTTGCACTGGGTTGCAACCAGCAAGGAGTTAGCGTAGTGGCTGTGGGCATCGAGGAAGCCTGGCAACAAAGCTTTTCCACCCAAGTCAACGATCTTGGTTGAATTTCCCTTCAACTTCAAGACTTCGTCGATCCTGCCGACGAGAGCGATCTTTCCATCATCCACCGCGAGAGCTTCAGCGTAAGTCGGCTGGTCACCAGCCATCGTCAGAATGGGTCCATTGTGAAAGATCACATCCGCCGTCTGCGCATGGGATAGAGAGGCTACGAGAAGTGACTGCACGCCAAGGAGGATTGGCAACGAGAAAATCAATCGCATCATTTGTCTAAGAATCGATGAGGGACGTGGTGGAGTTATGCATCCAATAGCATGGTTAACTATACCAAAATCGGTCCGAGTTTAGTCGGATCGCCATCGATTGCCTACAGGCCAGAAAGGGGACGCATAAGTAGCCACGGCCTTAAGTAGCCACGGCCGCGGAGGCCGTGGTCTGCTCATGAGCCGTGTTGCTCCTGAACCGTGCTGCTCATCGAACGCCTCTGCATGCGAAGCGAGTGCAACTCAGGGCCCCCACGCGGCTCGTCCGCGTGGAGCCCTGATCGCAACCAGAACGCGATCTTGCAGGAGGGGCTCTTTTCCAACACAATGCAAAAGCATGCATGCTGCTTAAAAGACTGGGCTTGATCTCTAAAAAACTGGGGAGCCAATTGAAACGCAAACGCTTCCAGTATTCACTTAGACTTGTGACTGTCTGCTTAGTTGCATGGGCACTTATTCTTGCGACGATGACCGTGTACTGGACCACACTTGCGCAATTGCGAGCAACACAGATAACAACTCTCTGGCTTGACAAGCTCGTAAGCGTTACGAGTGGATTCGACTCGGTAGACGAGTTTGTCGCACAACGAGATGCTGTCGCAAAGGTGGCTAGGGGTTACGGCTTCGACAAAACCGTTTTGCCTGACGGATGGGGAAGACCCATACGTGCCAAGATAGCATCTGACTCCGTATTTGCACTGGTTTCCTCCGACGGGTCCAATGGAGTTTACGAGCATGGGCTTGGGGACGATCGCACAATGATCGTCCCCGGTGAATCCTGCGACACGAGCCTTCAGAATCGAATTTTGGATTTCAACGCATATCAATGGAAAGTGGACCATCGAAGATGCAATAACGCGACGGAATTGCTTGTATTGCTTACGGTCGCCCCATGAACGTTATACCCGGCGGCATCGGATGTTACGTTCAGCATTCGTCACTTTGGTTCATCCACGATCGTTCGTTACGAAATCGGAGCTCCACCGAGCGGAAGCGTTGGCGTCCGATCTTTAGCAAACCATTGAATCCCATCATCGGGCGCCTGACCAATCGATCTTTTGATAGTACGATGACCCAAGGTACGCGCATGATCGAAGTCGAGGAAAGCTAATTGAAAATCCGACTGATTGAAATGGATGATGAGCTTGCGATTGAGTCACTGCCTTCCGCGGATCCCAGTCTGATCTCGGAGGTGGTCGTTGCCAGCAAGGAGTTGATGGAGGCGATGGCAGCCAGGGCGCCCTGGGTTTGCTATCTCGCGGAAGTGGATGGAAGAATCTGCGGAACATGCGCCTTCAAAGGGCCACCTCAGAACGGTCGCGTTGAGATTGCGTACTTTACATTTCCAGGAAATGAGTCTCGGGGGATCGCGACCGGGATGGGACAGGCATTGATTGGCATCGCTCGTAGCACCGATCCAACCATCGAGGTTTATGCGCAAACCTTGATCGATCGGAATGCCTCCCATCGTGTGCTTGAAAAGCTCGGGTTCCAAGCATCAGGTCGGGTCCATCATGAGCAAGATGGCGAGGTTCTCGAGTGGATTCTCCCGTTTCAAGAATGCTCTTCCGAGAATCCGCAGAATGAAGACCTAAGTGGGATACCCAATCTAGGTCCCAAGTCGCAACAGATGTTGGCCCTCGCGGGCATCACAACGTTTGCCCAGCTCCGTCAGCTTGGTGCGGTCGCGGCTTATGATCTCGCTGAGAAGGCGGGTGGCAGAAACGTCAGCCTCAATCTCCTTTGGGCCATCGAAGGGGCACTGACGGGTCTTCCGTGGCAGGTTGTGGCCCGAGAGCATCGAGCACGACTGCTATTGGAGCTGGAAAGGCTTCAAAACAGCGATTGAGGGGGGGCGGACACGTTGGTAACCAGAATCTGGATTGTGGCATCACGGGGACAGGCCCGAGTAAAACTTTTCTGATTGGGTTAATTATACGGGGAAGGAAGTCGATAACTCTTGGGCAATCTATGTGTCACCTATTGCCCGAAGTGAGCATCCTATGGACGCAGCATCGACCAAACCGGGGTCGTTGACCATCGTCGTGGAATTGGAAAACGCGTCGACCATTTCTTGGTCTGATACGCTCGAATCGATTCGGCCGATGGCGAAGCAGCTGGAAGCTTGGCGTCGCTCGCAGCCCGGATCCACAGGGGAAGTTCTCTTCGTTCATGCGGGGGACGAGAAAGACTCCATCGAGCTCCTTGACGAACTCAAACGCGGATGTCCTGAGCTCTTTCAGTGCGTCCATGTTCGATGCCTTCATGCACCAAACGATAGGTATTACGAGCTCAAGAATCGAGGCATCGAGGAGGCTCGCGGTGAGATCGTTGCGATGCTCGATTCGGATGCGATCCCTGAACCGGGCTGGCTTTCGGCGCTCCTGAGGCCATTTGAGCGGAACGACACTATTGCGGTTGCGGGCCAAACCTATCTCAAGTTCGAGGACTTTCTTTCGAAGACGTTGGCTCTCGTTTGGATCTTCCCACTGCGCGATGACAAACCTCGGTGGAGCAAATTGCGGACTCTGTACGTCAACAACTGCGCGTTTCGAGCAGCGTGGATCAAACAGAATCCGTTTGCATTGGATGCCGGTTTCAAAGTCGATTGCTCGATCCTGTCGCGTCGGCTCGTTCAAGATGGACACGAATTGGTCTTTGCTTCCGCAATGGCTGCACATCAGCCGCTCCGTGGCCTCCGATTCCTGGCTTGGCGTGCCTTCGTCTACGGCAAGGACTCGGATCGCAGGGTCGTCGCTCTCAAGTCGAAGTCGCTGTCGAGGCGTATCACATCTGCGCTGTCGACGTGGTACAAGATGGAACGCCGGGCCGTTTGGCGAGTCCTTCAGTTACCGAAGCGTGTTGGGCTGCCGATGTGGCAAGTTCCCGGTGCTATGGCGATCGGCATTAGCTACTACTGTATCGCACTCGTAGGGCAACTTTGCATGGCTCTAGGAATGGCAAGTAGAAGCCCTGAGCATTTGCCTGCCTTCGCGGAGCATCACTCATGAGCAAGCCCGCGATCACTATCATCACGCCGACCTACAATCGGGCCTCCAGCCTTCGAAGAGCGATCCAGAGTGTCCAACGTCAGTCCTGCTCCGATTACGAGTATTTGATTGTCGACGATGGGTCAACCGATGGAACGGAAGAAATCGTTCAGTCCATGGCCGATCGACGGACTCGCTATCTTCGTCTTGATCGACATCAAGGTGCTAATCCCGCTCGAAATGCGGGAATTGAAGCCGCCCAAGGGGAGCTACTTACGTTTCTTGATTCGGACGATGAATATCTGCCTGAGCGACTCTCAGGGCTCCTGTCGATCACTCAGAAGGAGCCGGACACCGAATTGATCCTAAGCTCCTTCATGACCTGTAAAGGGGCGACGTCACTGAGATCGTGCAATCCGAACGTCTTTCTGTCGGGTCCCGAGCTGGAATTGGCCCTAATGTCCCACGCGATCTTCATCGGAGGGACGAGTATTACCGTTCGCAAATCGACCATACGGCGTTCTGGCGGATTCGAACCGACGTTGCAACGGCTTCAAGATCGAGAAGCCCTTCTTCGGCTGTCGCAACATTGTGGTGCAAGGTTGCTCGGGGAGGTCGATTGGATCAAGCATGTGTCACCCGATTCCATTTCGTTACCGAGGACCGGCTACGTGGAATCCATCTCTGCATTACTCGAAGTCCATCCTGAGTTAAGTCATCAATACGATGGACTGATCCGATACCACATCGCGCGGCATGTTTTGTCGGATCTCCTGCGAGGTCGCATAGGGAACGTTTTGTCATCGATGCGGGCCAACTACGAATCTCGAAAGTTGAATGTCTCGGTGATAGATCTTGCGAATGGCTATCGCGCGGGACGTGATTTACGGCGCACGGTTGTGAATTCGATCCGATCGGCGTCGATCACACGTGCGGAGTCGCATTGAATCAAGGACGAGAACGCCGATGCCATTGGAAGACCGCACCGAACCTAAACAGACCAATACTGGACTGTATTGCCAACTCCATAACGCGGGCTTCTCCGGATCCGAACTTCTGCTGACGCAAAAGATCTATCGACTCTGTTGCGAGCTTTTCAACGGCCGGTATCGAAAGACGGAACGCGCAGTCCTATGTCATGCGGTGGGGACAGCCTCATCGGTCGCGAACTATACACGGGAATTGAATCTGATTGTTGTTGGAATGCTGCATGCAACGTACGACAGCGGCCACTTCCCTGATGGCAAGTCCGGAATGACGAAAGCCCATCGTGCTTGGATGCGGAATCACGTTGGTAAAGAATTGGAATGCATGGTCGCTGACTATAGTGAGTTCGATTTCGGCCAAGGCAGACCGGAATCGCTACT
>JALOQW010000385.1 GCA_025459275.1 Pirellula sp. | reverse complement strand
ACCCAACCCGTGCATATCGCAGATCAGTTGGAACTTGCTGCCAGGCATGTTGAAGATGTGATACAGCAGAGCCTTCGAAATCAGTACCGAAATCTTGCAGAATACAATGCGCAAGCAGGACCGATGGCGATCCCCTATCGACTCATTGTCTGGTCCGGCTTCCCCCTCGGACTCGACGAGCACTCTTGGCAGTCGTTGTTGTCCCTTCTTGCATCTGGCGCTCGTTGTGGTGTCGGAGTACTGCTTCAATTGGCGGATAATTGCAAGTGGCCCGTATTCGTCGATCCGCGCAAAGTGCGAGAGCATGGGTTGGTCCTGGAATTGCGCAGTGATCCGGCAGTGGTGCTGATGCAGGACCCGATTCTCGGGGATCGCGAGGTACAACCAATTTTGCCTCCGGCTGGCGCTGCGTTGCAAGAAATCATGGAACACCAATTGAGTGCCGCTCGAAGCATCGGCAAACGCATCGTCCCATTTTCTTCAATAGCACCGGTGGATTCGGAGCGATACTCTCTATCTACTGCCGATGGTTTGGATATTCCGATTGGTGTTTCGGATTCGGGACGCCCGCAGTCACTGCGATTGGGTACGGGAACGGCACAGCATGTTCTGATCGCTGGCAAAACCGGTTCGGGAAAGTCCTCCTTGCTCCATACCTTGATTACAAGTGGTTCACTTCGATACAGCCCCGACGAGTTGCGTATGATCTTGCTCGACTTCAAGAAGGGGGTCGAGTTCCAAATCTATGCCCAATGCGAGCTTCCGCATGCCGACGTCATCGGTATCGAGAGTCGTCGAGAGTTTGGTCTGAGCACCCTGGAGTATCTCGATCGAATACTGAGTGCTCGCGGGGAAGCATTTCGACAGTGGGGCGTTCAAGACCTACCCAGCCTCAAACGAAAACACCCGGAAATCAAGCTGCCGAGAATCCTCGTCATTATCGATGAGTTCCAAGAGTTGTTTGTCGAGGATGACAAGCTCTCTCAGCAAGCGTCGCTCTTGATGGACCGACTCGTCAGGCAAGGGCGATCGTTTGGTTTGCATCTGGTATTGGCATCCCAGACCTTGGGTGGTGCCTATTCATTGCCACGGACCACCCTGGCTCAAATGGCAGTCCGAATAGCCCTCCAGTGCGATAGTTCGGATGCGATGCTGATCCTGAGCGAAGACAACACAGCTGCGGAGCGTTTACGTCACTCAGGCCAAGGGATCTACAACGATGCTGGTGGTCGTATTGAGGGCAACCATAGCTTCCAGGTTTCATTTCTCGAGAAACGCGAACAGTTGGAGTGGCTGCGATCTTTACCAGCCTCGACGTGCCGACCGATGGCAACCATCAATCCTCTGGGAAGACGTGTGATCTTCGAGGGACACAAGCCATCCCACTGGAATAGCGAAAGCGTACGGGCAGCGATGGATGCGTTGCCTCCCAGCCAACGCTGTCAAGCACCATGGGTTCTCGGAGATAGCGTTTCCATTGAGCCGCCAGTGGTACGATCATGGGCGTCTTCCGCAGGCCGCAATGCCATGATCGTGGGTAGTGACAGTTCCATGGTTGCCAGCCTATGGGGAGGTTGGCTTCGAGGATTGCACGATCTTCCCAGTGCAGAGAAAGATTCGGCCCCACGATTCTGGATCCTTGATGGAAGCTCCACCGATGACGTGCACATGTCCCGCTTCACGCAGTGGGCAAGACAATCCGCAGAGATGGTGCGCGTAGGAGGCGTTCGGGACCTGGAGTCGATTCTGTCGGACGTTCAGGCGGAATGGGACCGAAGGCGGGCGAACCCGGACGCTGCTTATCCGCCTGCGATTTTGATGATTGGAAACTTGGCGAGATTCCGCGAGTTCCGACGCAGCGAGGAGTTCTCTTTTTCATCCGAAGGAGACGGGACTAAGCCCGATGCATTCTTAGTGAAGCTATTGTCGGATGGTCCCCAGCTGGGCCTGCATGTTTGCCTATGGGCTGATTCCACATCCACTCTGGGCCGCTGGTTACCTCGTAATGCCATGCGAGACATCGAATTGCGAATCCTAATGCAGATGTCGTCCGCCGATTCGAATCAGTTGATTGACTCATCTCTCGCCAATCGGCTAGATCGGTTTATTATGCTGGTTCACGACGACGCCGATGGCAAGTCTGTGAAGTTTCGGCCGTTTGCGCTGGAATCTATTTTCACGGCTGACCCCGTTCGATAACATCAAGTGTCCGTTTTCGTGCATAAAATATGCGCGAGCCTACCATGTGATTTTTGCCCGTGATCACGTTTGCGAGGAGATCCCCATGCCATCGAGTGTTCTCTTGGTGGGTTGTTGTGAAGTGGATTATCTGGGGCTGCATCGATTGACTGAGGGAACCGATATCGAGATTGCGGTCAATGCGCCGACTGCATCGTCTGCCTTGCATCAATTGTCACAACAAGCCTATGACGTGATCGTAGTTGATACAGAAATGGGATCGGACGTCTTGATGAACCTAGTTCCATCGATTCGAGCCGCACATCCGGATCCAGTAATCCTCCTGATTTCGACGCAGGACAATCCGGTGCTTTGCTGGCGATTATCCAATCTTGGTGTGCATGGTTGTTTCCTAAGGTCGGACGCGAGCGAGAGTATCCTTCAGCGACTCCGCGATGCGGCTGCCAAGCAAGGGGGATGGTCTCGCGATGAGTTAAGGCGGCTGTCGATTGCTGGAAACTCGATGGAATCAGTCGATGAGGGACGCGTGGCACTCACGCATCGCGAAAAAGAGGTTTTACAGCAATTGATCCTTGGAAGTACGAACAAGGAAATCGCGCAGAGTCTTGGGGTCAGCTTCGAGACCGTGAAGGAACACGTTCAGAACATTCTCTTCAAGGTCGGAGTGATGGATCGATCCCAGGCCGCGATTTGGGCAGTGTTGCGTCAAGCGGTCTAACGAAGACTTGCAAGAGCGGAGATCAGCCGCCGACATCATCCGCGCGGTTGGCTTCAATTCCTTCGTCCCACAGTGGGGACGCAGGTTCTTGCAAACGAGCACCAACTTGACTGATGACCTTCGATGCCATGAAGTTGGCCCCACGGGCCGCGATGGCCGGCGAAAAGCCATGAGTAATGCCGTACAGAAATCCGCCCGCGAACATATCGCCTGCACCCGTGAGATCCTTTGGATGGCAAGCGAAGGCTGGAACATGCACTTCTTCGCCTGCATAGCGTACGAATGCTCCATTCCCACCATCAGTCACAACACAATTGGGGACCAGGGCTCGCAAGGCTTGAAACGCAGCCGAACTGGAACGGAACACGTGATTGCGATTTTCGTACCATGTTTCTTGGCTACTTCAATCGCTCTTCGGATCGCATGCTGGCCCGTTTCTGGATTCGCGAAGACGTATCCTTCGATGAACAGCCAAGTGGCCTGACGAATGCGGTCTTCATCGACATGACGATCCGAGAGATGGCTGGAAACTGCGAGGCAAGTCCGCATCGTCCGCTCGGCATCGGGTGTAATCAACACCACGCTCGTACCGGTTGTCTGGCCTACGATGATTGGGTTTCCCATGTGAATCCGCAGATCGCTGAACTCTTCTGCGTAGTGCAGACCATAACGGTCGTCACCCACGCAGCCGATGAACGCTCCCGTCCCACCCAATTGCGACAGTGCAATCACGGAGTTTGCAACCGATCCGCCACTGACCAATCGCAAATCATGACCGCGATCCGAGAATCGGACGAATAGTTGATGTTGTTCCTCTGGCGTCACGAGCCGCATGGTCCCTCGCTCAAAGCCAAGACTAGCGAACTCTGCATCGTCGAGCTCAAGGAAGATGTCGACAATAGCGTTTCCAAGCCCGCAAACATCGTAGCGCGTCATTTCAACTGTGCTTTCTAACAGGGTGTGCAGTTCTAGGCTTCAGCCGCCAATCTGGTACATGGCTCGCACGGGGGGTTCGAAACCTGCATCGGAAATTCCATGCGACGCGAACTTCGAGCGTACGCAATCCATGGCCAAGGCAAGAATCTCATGATCATTTGCTCCACGGCGAAGCAAGCTCATGACGTCCCATTCTTCGCGACCAAAGAGGCAGTTTCGGAACTTACCGTCGGCCGTCAACCGCAATCGATTGCAGTTCGAGCAAAATGGCTCCGAAACCGGATCAATGAACCCGATTCCCCCCGAACCGTTCGTAAAAACGTAGTCCCGGGAGGGTTGCGATGGATCGGTGTCTTGTTTCAGCGCTAGAGGACCAAAAACATCTTCGACCCGCTTCCTGAGCTCTTTTCCAGTCACCACTTGGGATTGGTTCCAAGCCCGTTCCGCATCCAAAGGCATAAATTCGATGAAGCGAATGGTGATGTTTCTCGACCTCGCAAACTCCACAAGGGGAATGCAGTCCTCGAGGTTGATATCCCGAAGCACGACTGCGTTGAGCCGAACCGGGAGACCAGACTGTATCGCGGCTTCGATCCCATCCAAGACGCGGTCGAGCCCCTCTCTGCGCGACATTCGCCGAAACGTCTCTTCTCTCAGCGTATCGAGCGAGATGTTCACGTGCGTCAATCCTGCCTGCGCCAGTTGATGCATCGAATCGGACAGGAGCATTCCGTTGGTTGTGAGCGCGATATGTTGAAGGGACGGAATCTGCGATATGCGTTCCACCAACCTCGGTAGACCGGGTCGCATCAGCGGTTCACCACCGGTCAATCGCACCTTGGTGATTCCCACACCCGCAAGGATCCGAATGGTGCGTTCGATCTCTTCAAAACCCATCAATCGCTCTTGGGCCATGAACCCGTTCACCGATTCCGGCATGCAGTAGCGGCACCGAATGTTGCATGCGTCAGTTACAGAAACACGGAGGGACGTATGGTGTCTTCCGAACCGATCGACCAGCAACAAAGAATGCGGGTCGCTTGTCTTCGTCTCACCAGCGCGCGGAACCATTGCCGGCCCGTTTGTCCATGGTTGTCGGTTCACTGATTGCGGATTGGTGAGGTGAGGAAAGAACTCCAAGCTACTTAATCAAAATGGTAGCTACAGGGGAACGATTTCGGAAGCCAGAGAATAAGCTCCTAGCCTCGCCTCAAGTCGAGTGTCGAAGGAAATTCAGGGTTGGGGCGACAGATTTTGGGTGTCATCGCTCCTGGCGTATGCCCGTAAGGGAAAAACCTGGCAATTCTCCGCCCCTCCGCTTCGAGCGCATTGATCGGAAACGTGTCGTAGCTCCTTCCTCCAGGATGAGCGACGTGGTAGGTGCAACCCCCGAGGGTCCGCCCTGCTCTCACGTCCCAAAGATCAAAAATGAGAGGTGTATGCACAGGGATCGTAGGATGCAGGCAAGAGGGAGGTCCCCACGCGCGATATCGAACCCCTGCCACATAGGAATCCGGATCGCCAGTGGGTTGCAAGGGTAGTATTCTTTGGTTGCAAAGGACCTTGAATCGAGAATCATCCAGCCCTCGAACCTTGACTTCGACCCGTTCCACACTCGAATCCACAAATCGTACCGTTCCTCCACCTGCGGGCTCCTCCCCCAGCACATACCACGGCTCGATGGCCGTTCTTAAACTAATGGTTGCACCGAAGTACTCGACCTCACCAATGAACGGAAAACGAAACTCATAATGAGGGGCAAACCAGCTTTCCTCCCAATCCCAGCCATCGTCTTGCAGCTGCCTAAGGATCGCCTGCAAATCGCGCAGGAGGAAATGGGGCAGCATGAATCGGTCGTGGATCGCCGTACCCCACTGAATCAATTTATCACGGTAGGGGTTCCTCCAGAAATGAGCGATTAAGCATCGCACAAGGAGCTGTGTGGCCAGACTCATTTGCGCATGAGGAGGCATCTCGAATCCCCGCAACTCGACCAGCCCCAGTCGTCCCGTTGAGCTATCTGGGGAATAGAGTTTGTCGATGCAGATCTCGGCCCGATGCGTGTTGCCAGTAAGGTCGATCAATAGATTTCGCAGGAGCCGGTCGACCACCCATGGAGCAAGATCTGTGCCTCGCTCTGGAATCAAATCGAGCGCCAGCTGCAATTCGTAGAGCGCATCGCGACGTCCTTCGTCAGCTCGTGGAGCTTGGCTCGTCGGACCGATGAATCGATTGCTGAAAAAGTAAGAGAGGGATGGATGGTTGTTCCAGAAGGCGATCACGCTGCGGAGCAGATCGGGTCTGCGAAGGAACGGAGAATCCCAAGGGGTTGGGCCACCCATAACGATGTGGTTGCCACCCCCCGTTCCGGTATGCTTGCCGTCGAGATCAAATTTCTCCGTGGCCAATCGGCATTGCCTCGCGTCCTCGTAGAGTCCCTCGGTTGTTGAGACCAACTCCTCCCAAGTGCGGCTGGGGTGAATGTTGACTTCGATCACACCTGGGTCCGGTGTTACCTTGATCATTTGGATACGATGATCGCTCGGTGGCAAATAACCTTCGATCACGATCGGCATGCCTAACTCCATGGCAGTCTGTTCGATGGCTGCGACGAGTTCCAAGTAATCTTCGAGCAGTTCGGTGGGAGGCATGAATACATAGATGCGTCCATTCCGAGGCTCGACACACAAAGCTGTTCTCACCATGTTTCCGGGATCAACGTCCGAGGAGTCGATGTCCGATTCTTCGATGGCTTTCGCAGTTGCACGGGTGCTGGAGTCGTTTGTGGCGATCTCGAATCCGCCACCGCTTCTAGAATTCGCTTCGACCGATTCCAATGCGCCTCGGGCGACCGTTTGCTGACGAATGGATGTGCTTGGAGGAAGGGGCGGTCGCAAAGCAAACGGATCGAGCGGTGTGACGACACCTGCGTTGGGATTGCTGGTAAAGGGAAGCGTATCCAAGGGCAATCTCAATCCGATCGCGGAATCGCCAGGGAGCAGGAATAACCGCTCAGGTCGAATAGGCCACGGGCCGCTCTGCCACACACGCTTCCCCTGCCACCATTGGCGTTGCAACGGAAACACAATACCGACAGGTTGGTTGAGCCCACGCTGGAACACACGAGCTAGTCGAGCCCGTTGCTCTGGATCCTCGAGTTTCGGATCCCAAGGCATGACATTGATCGGCAGCCGTTGCTCTCGCCATAGATAGTAATACACATCTTCGTAGGCAGGCATCATCCATCGGGGATCCACCCCGAGCTTGGATGCAAGTCTTTCGGCGAACGATCGTGCCTGGACGAACGTGAAGCCGTAGTCACGCGATTCGTCCGCGATCCATCGATCATCTTGCCAAATCGGTTCGCCATCCTCGCGCCAAATGCATGTCAGGGCCCATCGGGGCAACGACTCCCCTGGATACCATTTGCCTTGCGCGTAATGAAGCATGCCACCCGGCCCAAAGCGTTGTCGCAATCGCTTGATCAAGGAACCGGACATCCAACGCTTGGTGGGACCGACTGCGGCTTGATTCCATTCCTCCCCGTCCATGTCGTCCATGGAGACGAAGGTTGGTTCGCCGCCAAAGGTCAATCGTGTGTCATCTGCTGCGAGCTGTTGATCGACATTGCCCCCCAGCCGATCAATCCGTTGCCACTGCTCCTCCGTGTAAGGCTTCGTCGATCGCGGATCTTCATGGATCCGCTTCACCGTCATCGCAAAAGAGAACTCGCATTCGGCTTGGTCTACGGTACCGGTAATCGGCGCGGCACTGGAAGGCTCGGGAGTACATGCCAACGGCAAATGCCCTTCGCCACACAGCAAACCGCTGGTTGGATCGAGGCCAACCCAGCCCGCGCCGGGCAAATAGACTTCGGCCCATGCGTGGAGATCCGTGAAATCATTCTCGGGTCCGCTTGGTCCGTCGATCGCCTTGACGTCTGGTGCCAACTGGATCAGGTAACCCGAAGCGAATCTCGCGGCGATCCCGAGGTTTCTGAAAATCTGCACCAGCAACCAAGCCGAGTCTCGGCAGGAGCCGCTACCCCGTTCCAGAGTTTCCTCAGGCGTTTGAACTCCAGGCTCCATTCGGATCTCGTACTGGGTATCCAGATGGACTCGGCGGTTAATGTCTGTGATGGCCAAGATCGTTTGCTTGGGGGTCAAGTCGACCGACGCGATCCAGTCCCGAAGCTTGGGTGTCAAAT